>JAGUYX010000043.1 GCA_020061145.1 Anaerolineales bacterium
GAATTGGGTTTTGAAAGTGATCTTCCTTATGAGATCCTGACGGATAAAGTTCAGCCGTGGAGTTATCGAGAGCATGAAAATAAATATGTCGATGTTAGTGAGACTTTACGCCAGGCAATCTCGATGAATCCCCATATCAAAGTATATATTGCCACCGGCTATTTTGATCTGGCGACCCCTTTTTTTGCCACCGAGTACACCATCCAGCATCTGAGCCTGGATCCAACCTTGCAAAACAATATCCAAATGAGTTATTTCGAAGCCGGGCACATGATGTATATCCATTTGCCTTCGTTACAAAAGATGCGCCAGGAGTTGATAGCTTTTTAAAAAAACACGCTTACACCGGCATAATCATCGCTTATGTTATGGCTTTTTGGATGGCATTTCCCGGCGTTTAAAAAATCTATTTGTACCATGCCTGCTTGACAAAATCCTGTCTTGCCATATAATCTATCCAAACCTGATAATAAATGCGCTGAAAAGGACGAGTACGCGGCAAACCGGCAGCCCAGAGAGCAGGAAATGGTGAAATCCTGTCTGAACGCTGCCGCGGAATGGGCCTTGGAGCAGCAAGGTGAACGGTGAATCACCCAGTAGCCTGAGCCGGAGTTGCCACCGTTATCTGGGCAAAGGGTATGCCAGTGATTTTTTATTCAAATCACCCGTACCCCATGAGTGAGGCTGGCCTCTTTTCCCCGTCGTTCACCGGCGGGTTTTTGTTTCTACGAAGCAGAATTTCGAAAAGAGACGCACCTAACCAGGGTGGCACCGCGAGAACCTTTCCCGTCCCTGGGCAACCGTTGAATAACGGCTGCCTGAGGGCACGAAAGGTTTTTTTATTCTCAGGCAGCCTCTGGATGAAAAGATGGAGGCGAGATGAAACCAGAATCCCACACCGGAATACTGGACACAACTACGAATATGTTGACTGTAGTGCGCCAGCTCCCGGCGGATCTTGAAACACCGGTATCTGTTTACCTGAAATTGGCTGGCAGCGGGCCTTCTTTTTTGCTGGAAAGTGTGACAGGCGGAGAGCAGATTGCGCGGTATTCTTTTATCGGAGTCCAGCCTCGTGCGATCTATATTCTGCGCGACGGTATTCTCGAAAAACGGAGCCAGGAAAAACGAGAATTATTCCCCGTCTCACCCGGCAATGATCCGCTGGATTTGCTCAGGGCGGAACTCAGCCAGTACAGACCTGCGGCGAAGCCAGGATTGCCGCGCCTGATCGGTGGTTTGGTAGGATACCTGGGATACGATACAGTACCTTATTTCGAGCCGGCTGTACCCCTGGCAGAGACAACCGCTGCTGACATACCGGATGCAATTTTCCTGCTGGCTGATACGATCGTTGCCTTCGACCATGCTTATGGCAATGTGCTGTTGATCACCAATGTGTTCGTCGAGGGCGACGAAAATCTGGCTCAGGTGGAAGCAAATGCCCGTCTGGATTCGCTCGTTTCCAAAATTCAATCTAAACTTCCGGACGTTAGAACCACGCATAAAACTGTCGGATCCAAAGAATTGAATTCCACTCTGGCACATGCAGAATTCATTGAGGCTGTTCAGCAGGCAAAAGAACACATCGCCGCAGGTGATATATTCCAGGTGGTGTTATCCCAAAGATTTAATCGGCAGACGTCCGCTAAACCTTTTGATATTTACCGTGCCTTGCGGCGAGTAAACCCCTCGCCGTACATGTTCTTTTTCGATTTTGGCATGGAAACTACCCCACAACCGTTTTATTTGATTGGGGCCTCACCGGAAATGCACGTGCGTTTGACCGAAGGGACTGCCTTCTTGCGCCCAATTGCCGGTACCCGTCCGAGAGGTGCCACGCAGGCGGAAGATTCAAACCTGGACGCCGAACTGTTGGCTGACCCCAAGGAGCGCGCCGAACATGTGATGCTGGTGGATCTGGGGCGGAATGATTTGGGCAGGGTATGCAAATATGGCTCCGTAAAAGTATCTGATTTAATGAAGGTCGAATATTATTCTCATGTCATGCATATTGTTTCTTCCATTCAAGGAGAGCTGCGTGAAGGGTTGGATGCGTTTGACCTGGTCAAGGCTACTTTCCCTGCCGGGACAGTTACCGGGGCGCCAAAAATCCGGGCTATGCAAATCATCGCCGCATTGGAAAAAGAGCGCCGCGGACCCTATGCAGGCGCAGCAGGGTATTTTTCTCTGGATGGCAGCATGGATACCTGTATATCTATCCGAACGTTGGTAATGTTGGGAAGCCAGGTAAGTATTCAGGCTGGGGCGGGTATCGTCGCCGATTCCGATCCGGAAAAAGAGTATAGTGAGACAATCAGTAAAGCCCGGGCTCTGGCTGCGGCTGTGGAAAACGCCGAAAAAGAATTTTATGCGGGAGGATTATCCAGATGATTTTCGTCATCGATAACTACGACTCATTTACCTACAACCTGGTGCAAATGTTAGGCGAATTAGGCGCAGAGGTGCAGGTTTTTCGCAATGATGCGATCAGCGCTGCAGAAGTAGAGCGACTTTCTCCGGAACGGATCATCATATCCCCCGGGCCGGGAAACCCGGATAATGCGGGGATCAGTAAGGAAGTGATTCGATTGAGTGGAGCCAATCGGCCAATTTTCGGCGTATGCCTGGGTCACCAGTGTATTGCCGAGGTGTATGGCGGAAAGGTGAGTCGTGCGCCGCGCCTGATGCATGGTAAAACCTCCCAAATCCATCACTACGGCGATGGTTTGTTTGCCGGTGTCCCCAGCCCATTTGAAGCCACCCGTTACCATTCCTTGATCGTGGAAGAACCGCTGCCAGCAGATTTGGAAGTCACTGCTTTTACGACCGCCAACGAAGTTATGGCTCTACGCCATAAACATTTTCCCGTGTTTGGTGTGCAATTTCACCCTGAGTCGATCCTGACGGTATATGGTCGCCAGATTTTGCGAAATTTCTTATCAGCCAGGCCGTTACGCCAGCTTGTTGATGCAGCGCCACAGAAGCAGGGTATGTAAGAGGTGCCTGTGATGTTAAAACCCTATCTCGCAAAAATAATTCAGGGTCAACACCTGACCGAAGCTGAAGCGGAACAGGCTATGCAAATCATTATGTCGGGTGAAGCAACCCAGGCACAAATTGGCGCATATCTGGTGGCTCTTCGGATGAAAGGTGAAACTGTGGCTGAGATTGCAGGCTCAGCCAGGGCGATGCGGGCGCACGCCAAAAATATCTTTCTCGGGACACACCTCCAACCCCTGATTGACACAGCCGGCACCGGCGGAGATGGTCAGCATACACTCAATATTTCAACTGCAGCCGCCTTTGTGATCGCCGGGACAGGTCAGCGTGTCGCCAAACACGGTAATCGTGCAGCTTCGTCGCGGTGTGGCAGCGCAGATGTACTCGAAGCCCTGGGAGTTAACCTGAACCTGTCTCCCGAGCAGGTTGGTTACTGTATTGAAGAAATCGGAATTGGATTTTTATTTGCACCGAAATTTCATCCCGCCATGAAACACGCCATTGGTCCACGTCGTGAATTGGGCTTGAGAACGATCTTTAACCTGCTGGGACCTTTGACCAATCCAGCCGGGGCGACTCACCAGATCATCGGCGTATACGACCCCGTACTGACTCAACCTCTCGCAGAAGTTCTGGGAAAGCTGGGTGGAAAAGCCGCTATGGTTTTTCATGGATTTGGTGGTCTGGATGAATTGACCACAAATGGGCCAAACCAGGTCAGCCGTCTCTATGCTGGTGAAATCTCAACCTACTTTTTTGACCCGGCAGACCTCGGCTTGCGCCCGGCACCAATGGAGATTTTACGCGGTGGGGATCCGCAGGAGAATGCGGAATTACTGGTCGCTATACTCTCCGGGAGGGACCAATCTCCACGGCGTGATGTGGTAGTGTTGAATGCCGCCGCTGGACTCGCAGCAGAAAGTGGCGATTTTCAGGCAGGAATCGCGCTTGCTCGCCAGGCGATTGATTCTGGTGCCGCAATTGAAAAACTCCAATTATTGGTGAAAACCAGCCAATCTTTTTCGCCTTTTCATTCGACAAGTGTTTAATGTCAATACTGGATAAAATTTTTGCAACAAAACACAGCGAAGTGAGCCAGAGACTGAAAGCGTTGCCTTTGGAAGAACTTCAACATCAGGTAGAACTGGCTCACCCTGCTCTGGATTTTCTTGGGACATTGAAGCAGCCTTTGTTCCCGGGATACCCGGTATTAATTTCCGAGATTAAACACCGTTCACCATCAGGCGGGGTTTTAGTTGAGGAGTTTAACCCCCTGAATCTGGCGCGGATTTATCAACAAAACGGGGCAGGCGCCGTGTCTATCCTTACCGATGAGCAGTATTTCGGTGGGCATATTGATGATCTTCGGCAGGTAAAGACGCAAAACCCCAGACTTCCGGTTTTGCGAAAGGATTTTATTTTCCATCCCTACCAGGTCTGGGAGTCGCGTGCCGCCGGCGCTGACGCAATCTTGCTGATCCAGGCCATGCTGGAAAGCGACACGATATTGGAGCTGCGCAACCTGGCGCAGAGGTTGGGAATGGCCAGCCTGATTGAGGTGCATAACGAAGTTGAATTGCGCCGCGCGCTGGAGTTAAAGCCAGCGCTGATCGGCATTAATAACCGTAATTTGCATACATTCGAGGTCGCCCTGGAGACTACATTCCGGTTGCGGGAACAAATTCCCGTGGAAATCTGCGTGGTGGCGGAATCAGGAATCCGCACCCAACAGGATGTGCTCCGCCTGGCCGAGGCAAAGATAAATGCCATCCTGGTTGGAGAAAGCCTGGTTCGTGCGCCAGATATTGGGATGCAGGCAAGAATCCTCTCCGGGATGGAGATGCGTGCAACGGAAACTGGCAAATGAAGGTGAAAATCTGTGGCATCACCCGCCTGGAAGATGCTCTGTTTGCAGCCGATGTGGGCGCAGACATGATCGGGCTTAATTTTTACCCAGGCAGCCCGCGTTATATACCTGTGGAGAAGGCTATTTTGCTAACGGGCGAGTTAAAAAGACGAAATGTAAATAGCAACGTCATCGGGGTGTTTGTTAACGCAAAGGCGGAATACGTGCAGCGGGCGGTAGAACTGTGTGGGTTAGACGGTGTGCA
>JAGUYX010000290.1 GCA_020061145.1 Anaerolineales bacterium
CTGATTTCCGCAGTGTTATTGGTCGTTATCGGCCTGGCTTTGATCGGCCTGGAATTACAGAAAAATGTCACCCTGGTAGTCAATGGACAGGCGCGCACGATATCCACCTGGGGATTGACAGTTGGTAACCTGCTGGCTAAGGAGACAATTCGCTTATCTACCGCAGATCGCCTGCAACCCGTTGCCAGCGCCTGGCTGAACGAAGGCAGCGTTATTCAGTTAACGCGCGCCAGCATGGTGAGTATCCTGGCAGATGGCAAACAACGGTCAATGCGTACCCCTTTACAACGTGCAGGGAATATTCTGGCTATGGCTGGCATCCGGCTGTATCCAGAAGATCAGGTGCTGGTGGATGGGGAGCCGCTTTCCGCTGAGCAAAAACTGCCTTTTAGCGGTTTGCACACTGTAAGTGTCCGCCGGGCAGTACGGGTGCGGTTGGAAACACCCACGGGAGTCAAAACTTTCTATTCGGCGGCTCCAACGCTCGGCAAAGCGCTATGGGAAGCGGGAATCTCCTTACAGGAAGGGGATCATCTGGCACCTGCAGCAGAAACGCCGCTGGATGGCCCCGTGCAGGCGAGCTATACGCCGGCGCGTGAAATTACCATACTCGTAGATGGAAAGCAAATTCGTACCCGTTCGGCGGCTAAAAATGTCGGGGAAGCGTTGGCAGAGGCCGGTCTGGCTCTCCAGGGACTGGACTACAGCCAACCGGCTGCGCACAGTCCACTACCTGCCAGCGGGAAAATAGATGTCGTACGCGTTCAGGAAAAACTGGAAATCGCCCAGGAACCAATGGCTTACGAAATCGAGTATCAGCCAGACCCCAGCCTGGAAATCGATAACCAGCGGATCATCGAAAGCGGCGCATTTGGGGTGATGGCCCAACAGGTGCGCCTGCGCCTGGAAAATGGCGTCGAGGTCAGCCGTACGATCGAAGGTGAATGGCTGGCACGCGAGCCGCAAAACCGGGTCATTGGTTATGGCACTCAGATCACCAAGAAAGTGGCCAATACAGCGGAAGGGAAAATCGAATACTGGCGCGCCATACAGATGTATGCGACATCCTATTCTCCCTGCCGACTGGGCGTCCCGAATTATTGCCATGACATCACGGCCAGCGGGCTGAAGCTGCAAAAAGGCGTTGCCGGTGTGGCAAAGTCCTGGTATGGCTATGTGGTCGGTCAGCGGGTTTATGTACCCGGTTATGGGGTAGCGGTCATTGCCGATTTTGGTAACGGCATCCCCGGAAAATACCTGATCGATCTGGGTTTCAGCGATCATGATTACCAACCCTGGCACCAGAATGTAACGGTGTACTTCTTATGGCCGCCGCCACCGCCAGAACAAATTATGTGGGTTTTACCGTAAGGGGGAATCCGGGTTTTTCAGTTCCAGGTAGCGTGCCCGGTTGGCGCTACGCGAGATTTTTCCGCTGCTGGTTTTAATTAACCAGCTCCGATCCACCACCTCCACGTAACGCAGGACAATATCCGAGCCTTTATTGACTGCCAGGCGAATGCGATCTGCCAGTTGTTGGCGTTCTTGTGGATCGCAAAGCTCGGTTTCCGCCAACACCACCACTTCTTCCGTTCCACTCTGCTCATTGAACACCCCGAAGGCAGAGACACGTCCTGGATAGACGCCGGGGACTTCATTCACCAGTGCCTCGATATCCTGGGGATAAACATTTTTTCCGCCAACGATGATCAAATCTTTTTTACGCCCGGTAACGTACACCTCGCCATCTGCCAGGTAACCCAGATCGCCGGTCAGGTACCAGCCCTGATGAAATGCCTGCTCGGTCAGATCCGGACGGTGATAATAACCGCTCAGCATGCAATGGCTGCGTAAAGCGATTTCCCCAACAAAACGTTCGGGTAATGATTGGCGTTGCTCATCCAGGATGCGCACCTCCACACCATCGATGGGCTTACCGGCAGAAAGCATGGGCAAACCGGGTTGTCCATCAGTGGCGGGCAATGCCCGGTGACCGTTGCTGAAGAAGGACGGATTGATATTGTCGACAATAACCGGTCCGTCGATACCGCCCTGAGTCACGGCAAACACATTTTCGGCCATGGCATAACAGGTCGCCAGCGCCTCAGGCCGCAAACCATAAGGTTGGAATTTTTCCAGGAACATTTGATGGCTTTTCAGATACATGGGCTCCGAGCAGTTAATCACCGCCCGCCAGCTGGATAAATCCACGCCAGTAAGGTCTTTATCGCGAATTTTTTGTGCACAAAAATTGAACGCAAAGTTCGGCAACCAGGCGAGGGTGCCACGGTAACGGGTAATCGCGTGCATCAGGCGGTATGGGGCGCGGACCCATTCGAAAGGCGACATCAACACCAGGGGCACCCGTAACAAGATCGGGAGGATAAACCCGGCGATCAGGCCCATGTCATGATATAGCGGCAGCCAGCTGACGATCACATCGTCAGCGGTCAGGCGCAAGGCTGCCCGGTAACTTTCCAGCTGGTTGAACACTGCCCGGTGGGAAAGCGCCACTCCTTTTTGCAACCCGGTCGTACCGGATGAGTGCTGGAGAAGCACGATATCCTCCGGCTGGCTGTATACCCCGCCATACCAACTGAAATCCACCACCGGTTCTGCACGGATATCCTCAATCACGAGGACACTGCGCACCGGCGAGTTCTCTTTCAACGCCGTGTGCACCTCCGGTAAAAATTCGGCGTAGGTGATCACGGCAGCCGGGGCAGTAATTTCGAATAGCGATTCCAGCGAGGCGCGGTAATGATCTGGGGATAGTTTTTCGGTAAGGAAAGGCATGATGGACGGCACTGCACCCTGCAAGATGGCTCCCCAGAAGGAGCTGACCAGACCAATGCCATGCTGCAGAATCAGGATCACCACCTCGCCGGGCCGGATGCCAGCCCGATCCAGGGCGCGGGCGACGCCCCCGGCATGCGCCATTAAATCAGCGTAAGTCAATGTCTGGTCTTCCTGCTTGCCGGAAAGTAAATGAATGGCAGGTTGGCCGCCGGCCTCCAGGTAAATCTTTGCCAGCTCGTGGTAAAAAGTCTGCATATGTTTTATTTCATCCGAGACCGGATCAAAGCTGCCAGTTGATCCAGGGTATCAAAGGTTTCGGCTGTCAACTCGGTATCATCAAGCTGCACCTGGTACTGGTCCTGAACGTACAGGGAAAGATCGATCAGGCTAAACGAATCGACCAGACCGCTGGATATCAGGGGCTCATCCGGGCGAATTTGCCTGCCCGGTTGTTTCAGGATATCGCCAGCAATAAACTGGCGGAGATTTTCAATCAATACTTCGCTCATTTTTTCCTCAAAAAAGGAGTTATTGTTGCGCCGGTATAGGTTGCCCGGTAACTATACGCCAGACCCGGTCCAGGGTAAGCAGACCTGTGTAGCTGCGCTCATCCCAGGCGGCCACCGACAGGTAATTGGCGTCCGAGCGGTTTTCATCCAAGCCGTGATCTGGCAGATATTGAATGGCTGCCCAATAATTCCACAAAGGGATATCGTATTCGTAGGCCAATTGGGCAGTGGTCAGGTTAATACTATGATCGCCTTCCTGGTTATCTCCTTTGGTTGAGAGAATTGGCACCGCACCCTGCGCAATCACAAAATCCAGGATTTCGCGTAAACGGGCAGCGTGTGTGGTTCCATCTCCGCCTTTCCAGTTTGTCCCC
>JAGUYX010000187.1 GCA_020061145.1 Anaerolineales bacterium
ATGATTTCCGAGTTTTTCCAGGTTTTCATCGACAGCCCGATTCCCTCGGCGTGATAGGTGGATAACATTTTATAAGCTGTGGTGGTATTGCTGAACAAGATGCCTGCGAAAAGAATTAAAACACCGGATTTGATCCAGATGTGTTGGCCCGATTGCCAATCCAGCTTTCCCAAATAATACCCGGCCAGAGCCAGCAAGCAAACGTAGATCGGTGAAAGAATGCGATTATCCAGAGGCGTATTGGCATCGAAAAAAGTAAGCGATACCCCCAGAAATCCTCCATACACCAGGATGAAGACCACACAGCAGCGGAAAAAGGTGGGCAGGATGCCCGTCGCAGGTTCGATCGAAGCAGAGGGATTAAGCGTTTTCCACAAAATATAGACCAATACGGTAGCTGTAACCAGCGCCAGGAGCGCATGAAACCAGGTGGGAAATCTTGCAGGGATACCCGCCCAGGCAGATAGCGTGGTCAGGCCTTCCCAGATCTGGCTGCGGGCTGGCACGTGCAGGCTAAACGCCCGGTTGGTCGCGGAACCGTACACCAGCTGGTTATACACCAGCCAGGTCACGCCGGGTAGGGCGCTTACCGAAAAATAAGCGATACCGGCAAACAGACGCTGTTTAAATCGAGCCTGCGCCCAGAAGAAAACGCCAATGCTTCCGGCGAGGATTAATGCCAGGCCGGCATACCGGGTGAGAAATGCCAGAGCCGCCGCGATGATGGCGCCGACCAGCTTCGATCGCCGGGGAGAATTTAAATAGCTTCCCAGCAGGAACAGGTTGGTCAGGGTAAGTAATAAAAACAGGGGTTCCGACCAGGCCATGGTGTGTATTTCGATCATGGCTGGCGATAAAAGGAAAAACAGACCCATCAACAAAACCACCGCTCGGGAGCGAGGTACATGGTAAATCAAAATCAGGCAGAAAAGCAGGGTATTTAGGGAGAATATTATGGCAGCCAGCGGCCGCGCCGCGCTATATGCATCTGTAAAAAACAGGCTGAAGCTCGCCAGCAGAACCGGATAAAACGGTGGAAACTGGGTTAATGGCGCCTCAGGTGAATCTCCAACGGGAACTGTGATTCCCTGGCCGTTGCGTATAAAATCGGCGCTGCCAATATAGATTACCGAATCAGGAGAAGCGCCTATGCCCGAGGTTGTGGCATATAAAACGATCAAGAAGCCCCCCAACGCAAGCGTGAAAAGGAAGCCAATGGTATAGAGCTGGCGGGATTTCATTTGAAAACCAGGGATCAGAACACCTTAATGGAAAATCCCGTATTTGAGGATTACATAAATGGCGCGTACGCCATCCCGCCAGTTAATTTTCTTGCCTTCTTCATATGTGCGTCCGGCATAAGAAATCCCCACTTCATAAACGCTGAATCCCTGGCGGGCAATTTTCGCGGTAAATTCTGGCTCGAACCCAAAGCGATCTTCGTTAAGTGTGATTTTGTCCAATATGCTGCGCTTGAAGGCCTTATAACAAACTTCCATATCGGTCAGATTCAAATTGGTAAACATATTGGACAGGGTAGTGAGAAATCTGTTGCCCAAAGAGTGCCAGTAATAAAGCACCCGGTGAGATTCACTACCGATGAAACGTGAACCATAGACCACATCCGCTTTACCATCCAGGATAGGTTGTAATAATTTTGAATATTCGTTGGGATCGTATTCCAGATCGGCATCCTGGATAATGATGACATCTCCGGTGGCGTGCTCGAATCCGGTGCGCAAGGCCGCGCCTTTGCCCTGGTTTTTTTCGTGCAGAATAACTTTAATGTCCGGGTGACCATTCAGGGAGGTAAGATAATCACGCGTCCCATCTAGCGAACCATCATCAATAATCAGCAATTCGCGTTCCATATCCAGGGGTGCGTTTAATACTTTCTGCACGATCGTGTCGATCGTTTTGATCTCGTTGTAGCAGGGCATGACGATGGAGAGTTTTTTCATAGGGCATTAATTTGTCGCATTTGTGGTTTGTGATACGTCAACACGCAAATATTCCGGCCAATTATAGCCGGTAATTTTTCCGATCAAGAAGATAACGTAATTTTATACCGTCGGAGAATCCATTTTAACCAGGCGGCTGCAATACCGGAACAGACCCGCTCGCTCTGACCGGTGATCCAAACGATCTGTTTGCCGGTTAGTGATTTCCGAAGAATATCAAAGGTCAGGTTCAGGGTTGTGCTTAACACATGAATCTTGTTAGCGGGTAACCAATGACCATTACCTGGATCGCCCAGAAATATTTGTACGGTTGGTGTTTCCGAGGTACGGTTTTTCCAGAAGCGTATCCCACGGGTAGCGATTTTCTCGAAACCAGCTTCATGGTTAACCATATCGGTATTTTCCGGATAAATTTGCGCCAACAAAGGATAACTACCCCACAGCGGGTAACCATAATCAAGCAGCCGATCTCCTAAGAAGGAATCCGCCAATAACTTTTGACCATCGGATAATTCCGAATGCCATACTGCGATCCTTTGCTTATCGAGAGGCTGGCTGGCCTTTTCTTTCCAGGACGCCTGGCGACTGTTTACCCGTTTTCCGGTCTCAGAAGTATCCAGCATCCCCTCTTCGAACTCTTCGCCTAAAAACTCACAGATTTTGCGGAGTTCTGCCACCGGTTGTTGGACCAGGTCTTCGAAGCGGAGGGTATAGGAGAGGTGGTCTTTGATAAAAAAGGAAGCGCTTAATTCGTCTAATTTTTTCCAATAAATCAGGCCTTCCAGCCAGGAAGAAACACCCCAGGGAACTTTCATCAGTGACAGAACGATGTCACGCGGATCGCGCAGTATCCGGAGAATTGGAGAGTCCGGAAAATGTTGGCGAATCAGGGACAGATGTTCTAGATGAGCGGGAGTTTTTTCTACCCAGCGATGTTTACCCTGGGCAAGCATGTATGCTTCGGTAATACTTGCCAATAAAACCGGAACCCCCGGAGGGTGTTGTTCCAGATATTGATGCACCTGGGTTCGATTTATTTGATAATCATCAATTAACCGGCTTTTTTGCCGGGTATTGAAATTTGTGCGGGTGATCGAGCAGATGAAGTCTGTGCCTGTATGCGGCCATTTCTGAGGGTCAGTCAGTTTTACCGGGTCTTCACGAACCAGCCAGCGAAAAAAATGAGTTTCTGGCCCGCAGCTCAGCCGGCTATGGGCGCCTAACATGGCTGCCAATAATGTGGTTCCAGAGCGTGGGTGTCCTACGATAAATATGGGTGCTTTTGGCATGTCAAATCGATATACCTGCTAACCTTCATGTTCCTGACAACGTTGAGGACGCTTCAACCTGATGCGTCATCGACCAGGTATGAGGCAGGTAAGCAAAACCATTAATATCCAATCCGCCCCGTACTTTCAGATACGCGATTTTATTTGAGCGGTCATAAAATGTATAACCATCCTCGTGGAACAAAACAGCGTCAATTGTGTATATATTTGGCAGTAAATTCAAATGGGGTATATCGATATCGAAATAACCCTCTCCTTGTAAGGTACCGGTAGTCACCCCATCCGTGTCGGTGCGGATACCCGTTACCTGATGGCTGTTTAGTACGTGGATAACGATATTAAACACCGGATTATTAACCGGCTGGCTGGCGAAATAATGAAAACGAATTTTGATTGCATCCCCAACAGCCACTTCCTCAATTTGTAATCCTTCTTTATCCAGCACATCAACCCCACGAATGCGGATTTCACCGGTTCCTACCTGTAAATCATCCCGCATTTCTTCGTGACGGCTGATCAGCGATGAACGGTAGACATTAATCGCCTCTTCAGTATTTCCATCAAAGAGTATCTGTCCCCGGTCGAGGGTGATTGCCCGGCTACACACATGGCTGATGGTATGCAGGTTATGCGAGACAAGAATAATGGCTACACCTGAATCTTTTAGTTCCTGGATGCGCACCTGGCTTTTGGTGCGAAAAGCCAGATCACCCACAGATAAAACCTCATCAACCAATAAGATATCCGGTTCTAAATGGGCAGCCACAGAGAAACCCAGACGAACGGTCATTCCTGAGCTGTAACTGCGCACCGGCATGTCGATAAACTCACGAATCCCGGAGAAATCTACAATCTCATCGAAGCGACGGTCGATTTCCTTTTTAGAAAAACCCAAAACCGATGCATTTACATAGACGTTTTCTCGACCCGTAAGGATTGGGTTGAAACCAGCCCCCAGGGCGATTAATGCCTGCATGCGCCCTCTGACAATGATTTCTCCCAGGTCGGGTTTGATCAAACCATTCAACAAACGCAAAATTGTGGTTTTCCCTGCGCCATTATGGCCGATCAAGCCTAATGTTTCCCCTCGATCCAGGTGGAAGGAAACATCTTTCACCGCCCAGAATTCATCGCGGCGTAATCCTGTATGGCCATTGTCTCTGCCGATCAATTCCCTGCCGAGATCCTGCATTCCATACCACAATGATCTCCGCAGGGTTCGACAAAACTTTTTACTGACTTGCTCGACCTCTAATAACCGGGTAGTCATCAGGCACTTATCCGTTCGATCAATATTGGCAAGGCGACCCTATAAATTATCCAGGATACAAAAAGCAGCACAAGGATTAAACCACTGACAATCAAAACTTCGGTTAAATTGCTAATTGTGCCCAGGGTGATCAGATCCCGCCCGGCAATAATAAAAGGGCTGATCGGGTTCAACACGCCAATCAAGGAGAAAGGAAAGGTTTGCGGGGGAGGGTAAACAACAGGAGTGACAAAGAATAATAGTTGCACGATAATCGGAAGGGAGGTGGTTACATCGGTATATAAAAGACCTAAAGGTGTGACCAATAATCCTAAACTGATACCCAAAACAATGATTGCCAGAATTAATAATGGGGCCAACACCACTCCCCAGGCTGGTTGTAACCCGAAAAGCAGGACCACTCCGGCAAGCACTACGCTCTTGATCAATGCATTGAATATCACCAGATAAAATGCAGATAAAATTAAGGCTTCTCGGGGAAAATTCACCTTGGCAAGTAAGGGTTGAGCCAGGGTTACCGATTTCAAGGGTGCGTTCAAACTTTCCGAGAACAATTGCCACAAAATCGTTCCAACCAGAACGAAGGCAGGATAGGGGATGCCAACATCTCCAAAAGTGATTACTCTTCGGGAATTGAGGAAAATAAATATCAGGCTGGTGATGATCGGCGGGATAAACGCCCAGACAACACCGAACAGGCTTTGCCGGTATTGGGCATTCACGTCACGGATAAACAGCCTCCAGGCCAGCTCTCGTGACCGGAGAAGGTCTCGCCACATTGACTTGATAAGCTGTCCAGGCGAGCGCATCTGGGATTGTGATGTGTATCGGGTAACCGGTAAAGAATCAATATTATTGACAGGCACAATAGCTCCTTCTGACAGGATCAGATTAACTGTATATGGTAATCATCTGCGCAGTTTAAATACCAGCGCAACCACCAAAAATAAGGCAAGCGATGAGACCAGACCGATGACCAATGCGTCGCCCGTTCCGGAGGGTTCCGGAAGGACAGAGTTAAAGTTGTTCTGCCCCGGGGTTGGATATGGATCCGTTGTTGAAGTGTGGGTTGCTGTTGCTACCGGCATCGCTGTTGCTTCGGGCGTATAACCCGGAAGGGTTTCTTGCGCTAAATATGGCGCCGATTGAATTTTTCCCACCATGACCGTAATTTCCGATCCACCCTGAGTGTACCAGGCGGTCACTACCCGGTTACCGCCGGTGATCACCATTTTGGGGTTGATCAGATTCACGCGGGCTCCAGCAAAAACCGGGTCGCTCCAGCGTTGGCCCCCCTGCCAGACACTATGCCATAATGATGCCAGGTTTGCATCCCCACGTCCTTCATACCCTTCTCGAACCCGCTGGGCGATGAACAAATGCAAAGTGCCATTGCTATCCCTGGCGAATTCAACCGTACCATTTTCGCCGATCAACCAGGGAAACGTATCAATTGGATCACTCCAGGTGACACCGGCATCATTCGAATACATGGCATGGCGGTAAGCTCTCCAACCGCCTTCGAACATGGTAACAATCTGGCCGGGTCCAAGCAGAGCCATGTTATTCCAATCCCGCTCGTATTCATTCCCGATCCTGTTTGTAATTGCCCTGGCAGCTTCCCAGGAATACCCTTGATCCAGGGAACGACTGAAAACGATTGCCTGACCATTACCGGAAAAATCCCAGCGGGTCCAGGTAGCGTAAATATTAGTTGGGGGCTCCAGAAGCAAACGCACGTCACTGGCTCCCCCCTGTGGATCACTGATTTTGTAAATATCCTTCTGATCGGACCAGGTTTTTCCGAAATCTTTCGAGTTCGTATAGGTTACTGCACGCTCTTCAGGTGGGCTTGCCCCTTGCTGGACACGGGCGTAAAGGACATGCAAACCCATTTCTGGCGCATATCCAAGGTCTGCAGAGTATTTTGTGCCGGTCAGGTCATCAGCCAGAACCTCCCGGGGTTGCCAGGCCTGGACCTCCGTCGACCGGGAAACATGGACAGAACTGTAATAAAGCGCATACCGGGGAAAATGGGGCTGCGCCAGCCAGATCAGATGAATAAAACCACGTTCGTCCATCACCGCCCGCGGATAAGCAACCACAGGCGTGCCATCTGATTCTGGCGAAAAGAATATATCCAGAGGTCTGGACCAATTTTTTCCATCCCATACGGAATACATCAAAGTATCCGGTTGGTTTCCGGGAAGGGAAGATTTTTTTTCCGCCCAGAAAAGATGCGCTTTTCCGGTTGGATCGGCCAGTAAAAATGGGTCCGTAGATGTGGCGTCTGGCGAATTGGAGATATTTATGGGGGGTTCCCAAACAATATCGCTGATCTGCGCCCTTGCAGGTTGGGTAAATACACCCTGCAGCGAGATGATAAGAATCAGTATCACCAGGCACGGAATTAAACCGCGTTGGATGGTTATGGTTTTATCCTTCATTTTTTGTAAATCATCCGACAAATCACTCCTGCCAGTATGGCATAATGATAATCTATTCATGCGTGGGTCTGGTTGATGGCAGGGGGGAACAAAGAATCTACTACAATACAGGTCGTATCCATTTCGATTGATCTCAAGGAGGCTCGAATGGTATCACGGATTTTATTTGGCGTAATCGTACTCACCAGTCTGGTTGCCTGTAATCCCACGAATCAGGCAACCGCAATCGTGACAGAACCCCCACAGGTTGGACCGGGTAATCAACTAACCGAATCAGTCACCCCTTCCCCTACCGGTGAGATAACCGCCACGCCCGATTTATTCACGCCTACCTCCAACGCTTCCGCGACGACTATCCAGACTGAGACACCGGAGCCTGCCCCTTCGAATACGCTG
>JAGUYX010000307.1 GCA_020061145.1 Anaerolineales bacterium
GGGCTGGGTCTGATACGGCGCCAGGACGTGGGTCAGGGCGAGCAATTCTATTTCAACCAATCCACATTGGAAGAGCTTGCTCGAGCCCAGTTTGCCTCAGCGCGGACCGTACATCTGGTGGTAGATGGCGCCCTGGATGAGCAGGAAATCCGCTTACTTTCCGGTTATCTCACCGGCGATGGGCGCTTAAGCTCTTTGCCATTACAGGGAAAGAAGTTTAAGACGGCACTGAAATATGCCAGCGCTGTGTTTTCACCTGGGGAGGTGTACACCGAAAAGGAAATCAATCAGGCGTTGGAGCGTATCCATAACGACACAGCCATGCTGCGCCGTGGTCTCGTGGATGCAGGCATTCTGCTGCGTGAACGAGACGGATCCCGGTATTGGCTGGCAGAGACGGCAAGTTGATGAAAGAAGCCCAATCGATCCAGGGGAACAGCCAGGAATTACTGCAATTATTCAAAGCCCTGGCGGATGCCAATCGCCTGAAAATAGTTGGGTTGCTTGCCCTGGGGGAACTAAGTGTTGAACAACTTGCCGGGATGCTGGATTTGAGCCCCTCGACGGTTTCCCATCATCTATCGAAGCTCGCCGAGGCAGGATTGGTTTCCGCGTGCGCTGAAAGTTACTACAATATTTACCGCCTGGAAAAGGCGAATCTGGAAAAGGTCGCCCGGCTGCTGCTTGACCAGGAAGAATTGAGTCAGGCGGCAGCCGGGGTGAACCTGCAAGGATACGATCGAAAAATCTGGATGAACTATGTCACCCGGGATGGCCAGCTAAAAGAAATCCCGGCGCAACGAAAAAAACTGGAAGCTATTTTGCGCCAACTGGTTCAGGAATTTCAGCCAGGCGTCCAGTATTCGGAGCGAGAGGTAAACCAGATTTTAGGCAAATTTCATCCCGATACCGCCTCTTTACGCCGGGAGCTGGTCGGTTATGGCTTGCTGGGACGTGACCCTCATGGCGAACGGTATTGGCGGGTGGCTACGGAAGCTGAGCCAGCAACCAGCCTAGAATAAGATTTCCCAGCTCTGGTTCGCTGGCGAACATATCCGTACCGTGCCCGGCGTTATTGTACATGTGTAACTGGTGCTCGCCGCTGGCAACTGAATCCAGATTGCGTGAAGATTCAGCCGCATAACGGTCTTCTTCACTGGCAACAATCAATATCGGCCGGTCGCCGTAGGCTGCCAAAGCTGGTAATGTGGTTACCCGGGCGTATTCGAGACCGGGCGAAAGTAATACCACAGTGTAGATCTGCTCCAGGTTGGCGGCGGCGTTCAGAGCTACATTTGCACCGATACTCGCTCCCACCAGGGAAATTTTGTCGCCTGCAACTTCAGGCCGGTCGCTGAGCGCCTCTACAACCCGGCTGATATCCTCTATTGCTTTTGGCCAGTCCTCTTCCCCGCCGGTTTTCCCGTGTCCACGCAGATCCATATTGAAAACCTGAAAACAGTTTTCTGCCAGATATTGGGGGAAATCTCCCCAGCGGGTGCGCTCCTGAGCATACATGTGTAACAAAATCACCATAGGGAGGGGTTCGGGGCTGTTTACCTGATAATAGTCCCCGGAAATTTGCAGGCCATCCGCGCCCGGGATAAGCAAATCTGTCGTTACAGTTACGTTACCGGCGCACAGGCTGGACGTTGGTAATGGCTGCGCCGGTGAAATCGTCGTCTCTGCCTGTTCGGGATAAGGGTATGGAGAGGCCGGTAAAGGTGCTCCGGTTGCGGGTGGAGGATAGTCCTGCGTTAGGTTGGTAATTGGATCCTGCGGCGGGGGATAGGGACTCTCGTCTGGTGCGCCAGGAGTGCCCTCTGCTAGTTCAAGTGTGCTTTGCACACTTTCTTTGGTCGGAGCGGGTGATGTCTGGGCTCTGCCGGTACAGGCTGCCAGGGTAAAGGCAATGAATACGAACCAGCCTGCCAGTATGTGAACACGTTTCATTGGATTTTCTCCTGATCGTAACGATTAAACCCGTGTGGACCGGGGGGAAATCTGCAGGATTTCCGTGGTAGCCAACTTCCCGGTTAATGGCCGGGCATCGAGGGCCATCACCCGGCTGTTGGCAAAATAAGCGAAGTCGAAGCCCGTCGGCTCCCCGGCTCGTTTTCCGGGAATGGGCAATAATCTTGCGGTGAGCGGTTTATCCAGGCGATTGGCGAGCGCGGCTATATCCAGAAGCAAAGCTGCAAGCGCCTCCACAGAAGTTTCACCGGGTAGGGGTACTGTATCCAGCCCGGTACCACACACCGCTGAATACAACAACAAATCATTTACGCGCAGATGTCCTTCCGAGGCGCGCAATGCCAGGGTGGCGTCTTCTAAAACCGGTAACATCAGCCCGTTTAATCCGGTGCGTGGGTAAGCCGCCCGATCGAGCGTATCGGTCAGAAAGGTAGCTGCAGCCAGCGTTCCCTGGAGACCCACGGCGGGGACTCCCAGATTTTCCAGGGCGGTGCCCATCGAGCGGTGGGTTTCCGGGAAAGGCGCCAGAGTAAAATCCAATCCCAAAAATGGCGTATGCAGAGTTCTGGCAAGCTCCTCTCCGAGATAACTCAGGCGCCGGGCATGAGTTTCGATCGCCTGGATCAAATTTTGGCGGGCTGTGTCCAGATCGCTGGCCTCCTGAAATATCTGAACCGCCAGATCGGCGGCTTCCAACGCCAGCCCGAAACCGGAAAAATCCCCGGCGTGATAGGCAGCCGGGAAAAAGGGTACGCCTGGAGGTACGTTCGCCAGGGCGGCGAAATACAGGTTGCCAAAGCCATTGTCTTCGACCGTGCTGAGCTCCCTGATGATTTTGGCGCACGCCTGGATTGCTGCCAGGGAAACACCTTGCATATCGGAAACCACACCGGAGGCAAAAACCCGTTGGGTGGAAGAGAGAATCTCTGGAATGACTGCATAACTGCCGGGATCCTCCAGCAAGGCCGGACCAATGGAAACATATTCGATATCATTTTCAGCAGAGATTTCTTCTAATTCTTGCACGTAGCGCACTAGGGTAGCGCTACTTAAATTGGGGGCGAGCCGGGAGAAGGGAATTGTCGCCAGCCGGCAGGACTGGACGGTGTAACCACTTTCCGTGTAGGCGTGGCGCGCCTGCTGCAGAAATTTACCCGCACCGGCGATTCCGTTCCGGTTTAGTGGGAACCCCGGATTGAGAAAACAGGTAATCGAGCGAATGTTCATAGGGCTGCCTGTTCTGATCTGGCCATCCTGAAAATAGTTTTTTCCCAGTGATTAATTGTTTTTCCGCTGGCGCACGACCTCAAACATCAGGATGGCTGCGGCAATTGCGGCGTTTAAGGAGTCTACACCCGGCTGCATTGGGATGGATATTTCTTGGTGCGCCAGTTGAATGGCATCCTTCCCAGCGCCCTGGGCTTCACTGCCAATTAACAGGGCACAGGGAGCGCGTAGATTTACCGATGTATACGTCTGGCGGCTGCCCGCGGTAGCTAAAAATACCGCCAGTTGATGATCCTGGCAATAAAGGCGGATCTCATTCCAGGGGAGCTCATGAACCGGTAAACGAAAGTGCGCTCCCATGGCTGAGCGTACCACTTTCGGCGAGTA
>JAGUYX010000063.1 GCA_020061145.1 Anaerolineales bacterium
ACCCTGCAGCTCGATAACATTCCCCCCAGCCAGCCTGTGGACACCTTGAGCGGCGGGCAAAAAACGCGGCTGGCTCTGGCGTTGGTATTGCTGGACAAACCCGCCTGTCTCCTGCTCGACGAACCTACCAACCACCTGGACATCGAAATGCTTGCCTGGCTGGAAGACTGGTTACAAGGATTTTCAGGCGCAGCCCTGATCGTTTCTCACGACCGCACTTTTCTGGATCAAACAGTCACGCGTATTCTGGACCTGGATCCAGACAGGCACAATCTGCGCGCTTATGCGGGCAATTATTCCGCCTATCTTGAACAGTACCGCCATGAAGTCCACAAACAATGGGCGGATTTCAAAGATCAGGTAACTGAAATCCGGCGTTTACAGCAGGATATTGCCCGTACCAAGGAGCAGGCGCGGTGGGTGGAGGTTACGACCACGTCCCGCCAACCGTCCGTCCGCCGATACGCCAAAAAAGTTGCCAAAAAAGCATTATCCCGAGAAAAAAAGCTTGACCGGTATCTGCAAGCAGACGAGCGGGTGGAAAAACCAAAAAACCACTGGCAAATGAAGTTGAATTTCGAAAACCCCACCGTCGCCAATAAAGTCGTCCTGCACACCAGCCGGCTGGCGATTGGTTATCCGGGATTTCCCCCTCTGCTGGAAAATCTGGAGCTGTCTATCCGCACGGGTGAACGTATCGCCCTGAGCGGAGCCAATGGCAGCGGCAAAACCACACTGCTGCGCACATTGATCGGCCAGCTTGAGCCTCTGGCTGGGCAGGTCTATTCGATGGAAAAAACCCGGCTGGGATACATGGCGCAGGAGCAGGAAATCCTCGACCCGAACCTGAATGCCGTCCAGGCCATTCAACAACTCACGCCTATGAGTGATACCGAAACCCGCACCTTTTTGCACCAGTTCCTCTTCAGCGGCGACGATCCCTTACGTCCGGTGCATCTGCTGAGTTATGGTGAACGCGCCCGTCTGGCTCTGGCAACGCTGGTCGCGCAGGGCTGCAATCTGCTTATCCTGGACGAACCGGTCAATCATCTCGATATTCCCTCTCGAGAGATGTTCGAACAGGCGCTGCAGAATACCACCGGCGCAGTTCTGGCTGTGGTACACGACCGCTATTTTATAAACCGTTTTGCCAGCCAGGTGTGGGTTGTGGATCAAGGCAGCATTGCCATTCATGCCCGAATCTGATACAGAAGCTATACACAGTCTCCCCAGCTAATCCGGTACGATACATGCAACACGGGGATTGGCGGGAAGAATCCGAGGGATTCGCCCGCCAATCCGCCACGCATGTGGTCCTGGGAATTTGCATGTATCGAAAATCACGGTTATTTATCGTTCTCACACTGGTGTTGATCTCTTTTGCCGGATGGCTGGACACTTCAGTTGATTCGCATCCGGTTTTTGCTGCCATACCGGGCCAATTAGTCACCCCCACCCCGGAAGCTCCAGAAAACAAAGCAGAAGAGGTTATACAGGCGGTTGCGGAGCGGCTTGCCCAGGCGCAACTTCACACACCGGTGCTTGCCCTGGCGCAAAGTTCCATCGAAAGCGTACAGTTTTCTGCGGATGAAAATTGGGCCAGCGCCTTGCTGGTACCCACCGATCCGCAAAGCGGGGAAACGTTGCCTTCCGAACCTGGTCTGGCTCTTCTGCGCCGGGATGGCACTCGCTGGCAGGTGACCCTCCCCGGCGATGATGGCTGGTTGGCAGTCCTGCGACGGGCGCCCGACAGTTTGCTCTCCACTGCCCATAAAGATGCCTGGATTGAAGTGTATGTTTCCAGCCTGGAAATTGCTCCTTCTGCGGCTTTATCCGGTTATTTACTGCCCTGGGCCGGGGGTGTCACCCGTTACCTCTCCCAAAGCGTGTACCATGATCGCTATACTCCAAGCGGAAGCGCCCACTATGCTTTCGATTTTTACACCTCCGGGCAGATGTGGGATATTTATGCAGCCAAATCCGGCACCGTCTGGTTGGTGAAAGACGATGTGCCTACCTGCCTGCAACCTACCTGCTCCGAAGATCAACCTCTGGGTAACTATATCGTCCTGCAGGATACTACCACTAACCCGGTCACTTACCAGCTTTACCTGCACCTGGCCCAGGGCAGCATTCCCCCGGAATTGAAAACCAGAGGCGCCCCGGTTTTACAGGGACAGAAAATTGGCGTGGCAGATAACACCGGTCAGAGCTGGGGACATCACCTGCACTTTCAGGTGCATACCAATCCGCTGAGTTATTGGGGGTATGCAGTGGATATCAGCTTTGATGATGTGGCAATCAATGGTGGCCGGCCGCGCACACCGGAAGAAGCCGCGGCTTTCCCCGACGAAGGCTGGGTGGGGCAGCGGGCCTACACCTCGCAAAATTTTATCCAGGGCGATCTCGTGCCACCGGTCGGGGGTTTCCTCGAGCCGGCAGGCCATGACTTCGAAATCACCACCGGGAGACTGAATATCTCCGCCTGGGCCAGCGATGCTCAAAGCGGCCTCGCCAGCGCCCGGGTGCGGGCTTTTTTCAACAATTCCTGGCAGGATATCGGCGCGGCTTTCAACCAGCCACTTTATGAGTTTGAATGGGATCTGTGCGCCGCAGGAGTACCGCCGGGGCCGGTTACGTTGTCCCTCACCGCCCTGGATTATGCCAATAATCGCACCGCCCCCACCTTCCAGTTGCGGCACGGCATTAATAACAGTCGCTGTACACCGCCTCCTGACTGTACGCCGACCCAGAATGAAGTAGCCCTCTTCAGCGAGCCGGATTTTGGGGGTGTATGTAAAAAATTCAGTGCGGGTGATTTTACCGGCGCAACCGCGCTGAATCCGGTAGGCGACAACCAGGTCGCTTCGCTAATAGTGGGCAGTGAGGTTATGGTCACCCTGTATGACGGGACTGCTTACTCAGGTCGCAGTACTACTTTCTTCTCGTCTGATGCCGGTTTGCGGGATAACCCAATCAGTGAAAATCAGGTTTCGTCCCTGCGGGTGATGGCTCGTCCGGCCACACCTCGAACCCCTGTGCTGTTGCAGCCCTCTGCGGAAGCAACCTTCACCACCGACGATTCGCTCACCCTTGCCTGGCAGGATAGCGGCGGAGGGGCCAGCTTCCAGGTCGAAATCACCTCTACCGAGGCGTTGATCCAGTCAACTAGCACCAGCCTGCCCTACTGGCAGGTAAATGGGCTGGCGGCTGGAACCTATAGCTGGCGGGTGCGCGCCGCCAACCCATCCGGAGCTTATTCCAATTGGTCTTCCACCCGGGCATTTACCATCACCCAGGCGCAGACAAACAACAGTCCTTACACTCCCACCTACATCACCGGCTTTGACGGCGACGAGCTTGATCCGGGCTGGAGCTGGACTGAAGCATGGAACCTGACCGATAATGCCTTGAATGTGCGTTCTGCTCCACGCGCCTTTCTGTTCAGCGGGGTGGGCGAAGGTTTGCCCGTAGCCGGCAGCCTGACTTCCCCGGAAATTCAGATCCCAACCAGCGGGTACGCCCTTACATTTTTTTACCGGTTTCAGGGCGAAACCCAAAGCACCCACTGGGACCGGCGGTTGGTGCAGGTTTCCAGCAACGGTGGGCCTTTTGAGACAATTTACCAGCTTTCCAGCGACCAACCCGGAGTATGGCTGCGCAGCCCGGATTTATCCCTGGATGCGTATGCCGGGACAGGAGTGCACATCCGCTTTTATGCCGACAGTCTGGATGGTCTCTACAATGAATCTCTGGCCTGGGAAATTGATGACTTTCGCATCGGCGAACAGGAAACTGTGGCTTGCAGCCCGGTCGGTGAACCCGACAATGCACTCGAATCAGCCCGCCCACTCACCCTCAGCAGCCCGCTTCAGGGGGAAATCTGCCCTGCTGGAGATGTAGATACCTTCCGCCTGGAGATCCCCGAGTCGGGGACACGCCTGCTGTTTGACATTCAGGCGCAGGCATCCGGATCCGCCCTCGACCCCTACCTGTACCTGTTTGATACGGATGGGGTTTCCTTGCTGGCGAGCAATGACGATGAGATTCCCTACGAGCGCCCCGATTCCCGCCTGGGATACCTGTTTAATCGTCCCGGAACGTATTACCTGAAAATCTTCGCCTGGGATCATCCCCAGGCCGGGAGTAATGCCCACACTTATACACTTACCGCTTTACCGGGTAATCCCAACCAGATGGACTTTCCCATATCTTCCTTGACCCTGCAGGTGAATACACAGGAAATTCGTGCTTTAACTTATGACAGTGGTGACGTCGCCCTTTCGGTAAGTTTCTATTTACATCGGGGTGATTGGGTCTCTGGCAGTTGGGAATTCCTGGGGACAGATAACGACGGCAGCGACGGCTGGCGGATTCCATTCGATAGCGACCCGTTGCCTGACCGGCGAAACCTGGCGTTTTATGCTCTCGTTCAGGATCGCAACCTGGAATATTCCGCAGCGGCTGCCTGGAACGTCAGGCTGGAGCGGGGTCGAATTCAATATCTGCCGAACCTGCGGCGGTGAGCGCCAATGGTATACTTGCCCGCAGAATTACTACACCAAATCACCGCAAATTGTAGTTTTCGCAGGTATCCTGATCGCGCCGATGAAACTAATTATCCAGATCCCCTGTTATAACGAAGCCGATTCGCTGCCTGAAACGCTGGCCGATTTACCTCTTTCTTTGCCCGGAATTACGCACATTGAAACCATGGTGATCGATGATGGCAGCACGGATGGAACGGTGCAGGTTGCCCGCCAATTGGGCGTCGATCACATCCTCCAGTTGCCCTACCACATGGGGCTGGCGGCCGTTTTCCGCCTCGGGCTGGAAGCCTGTCTGAAACATGGGGCGGATATTATCGTCAACACCGATGCCGATAATCAATACGTCTCCGCGGATATTCAGAAGTTGATCGAGCCTATATTAGAAGGCCGGGCGCAATTGGTGATCGGCGACCGGAGAGTGTTAACTCTGCAACACTTTTCGCCCTTCAAGCGCCTGTTACAGCACCTGGGCAGCTGGGTGGTGGCACGCGCTGCCGGTATTCCGGCGCCGGATGCCACCAGTGGTTTCCGCGCATTGACCCGCGAAATGGCGCTGCGCACTCTGGTGTTGAGTAATTACTCCTATACCCTGGAAACTATCATTCAGGCCGGTGCGCATAATATCCCCGTGGAGTTTGTCAGTGTGCGCACCAACCCACGCAAACGCCCTTCACGCCTGATGCGCTCCACCAGCCATTACCTGCGCCAGTCTATCCCAACCATTCTGCGCGCGTATGCCATGTACCAGCCTCTGCGGGTTTTCAGCGTAATCGGCACCGTGTTCGTTGTCGCCGGGCTGATCCCGGCAATCCGGTTTCTGATTTACCGGTACCTGCTGGGCATCGGCACGGGGAATATCCAATCCCTGATCCTGTCCGCGGTGCTGTTAATTCTCGGCTTTCAGATCTATCTGATCGGTTTACTGGCGGATCTAATCGCCTTTAACCGCAAAATGCTGGAGGAGCAGAACTACCGCCTCAAACGGTTGGAATTGGAAACCTCCTTACACCCAGCTTCTACATTGATGGAAACCCCCGCAGAACGTTAAACTACCTGCAAGGTATCCTCTAACCCGTTCTCATGGCGCCTCCGCGCTGAACGATCCCGGTCTTGATCTTCACCCTTCCGCATGGCATGAGCAATTTATCCGCAGAACCCAACTCATCCGCAGACAAACCGCTGCATGTCTGTTATTTCGGGACGTATCGCGCCGAATATTCACGCAACGTGATTATGATCGCCGGTTTGCGTGCCAATGAAGTGCGCGTCTCAGAATGCCACGTCCGTTTGTGGACGGGAATTGAAGACCGCGTGCAGGCAGCCAGTGGCGGCTGGCGCAAGCCGGGCTTCTGGTTTCGGGTTTTCCGCGCCTATGTGGAATTAATCCGGAAATACCGTCTGATAGGCGACTACGATGTGCTGGTTGTGGGTTATCCAGGTCAATTCGATGTTTTTCTGGCGCGTCTGTTGAGCAAGTTACGCCGGAAACCGCTGGTATGGGATGTTTTCATGTCCATTTACCTGGTGGCGAACGAGCGGGGCCTGGTTTCACGCAGTCCATTCACCCTGAAATTGATCCGTTGGCTGGAAAAGAAAGCGTTAGGTCTCCCGGATTTGCTGATCCAGGACACCGCCCAATATGTGCGCTGGTTTGAAACAAACTACGCGCTTCCGCCGGAACGTTTTGCGCTGGTGCCCACCGGAGCCGATGATCGTGTGTTCGCACCCCCCAGAGTTCAGGGAGATAAAACCCTTCACAGTCCGGTTGCCCGGGAAAATTCACTTAATGTGCTTTATTATGGCACCTTTATTCCCAACCACGCCGTGGGGGTGATTGTCGAGGCGGCCCGCCTGGTGCAGAATCACCCATACATTCACTTTACCCTGATCGGAGACGGCCCGGATAAACCCCAGGCGGAGGAGCTCGCCCGGTCATATAAGCTGGCCAATCTTACTTTCATCCCCTGGTTGGAAAAACCCGAGCTGGTTACGCACATCTCTGCCTGCGATATTTTCCTGGGAGCTTTCGGCGAGACGCCTCAGTCGGTGATGACCGTTCAGAATAAGATTTTTGAAGGGCTGGCGATGCACAAACCCGTACTGACCGGCAGCTCGGAGGCGGTTTTGACCTATTTCACGCACGGAGAAAACATTTATGTCTGTGAACGGAAGAACCCCAGGTCTCTGGCAGAGGCGATCCTCTTGCTCGCAGAAAATCCCGGCTTACGCCAGAAGCTGGCTCA
>JAGUYX010000061.1 GCA_020061145.1 Anaerolineales bacterium
AATTAGTTTTGAATCGCCTGAGATCTCCTGAAACCATGCTTTTCACAAACCGTTAATCTTTTACCCGGCAATGCTATAATTACGCCTCGTTGGTAATCATGACCTCATTGGCACTGAAACTTTCACGAAAATTGTGGCCTGAAATCGACCATTTGCCCACCGAGGTACGCACATCTGGGATGGCAAATATCATTTCTGTGCTTTACAGCGCGCCACTATTTCTGGTCGGGTTGGTCTGGTTGGCGCTGGAAACCTCGCCGGAGGTGCTCCAGGATCAATTCGCCTTCCTGGTCCTTACCGGCATTTTCATGTATGCACTGGAAAAACTCAGTTTCTTTTTGACCATTGAAACCGGGAACGGTCGATATATCAGCACCGAAGGCGGCCTGGACATAGTTTTGCTGTGGGCAGCTATTTTCCTGGTTGGCCCATCCGCAATTTGGCTGGGTGTATTTTTTGTACTGCTTGTTTTTTTCCGATTGTGGCATTCTTATACCACAACAGGGGAACGATGGAATAGCCTGCGCAACCTCACCATGGGCGGGGCAGGAAACACGCTGGCGGTGCTGGTTACCCTGGAATTTTACGAGCGCATCGGGGGAGAGATCCCCTTACCGGGGTTAAATCCCAATGTGGTCCTACCCGCTTTGGCCGCTCTGGGATTTTATTTCCTGCTCACGTTCTTATTGTGGAGCGGCTTTGTCCTGTTCGTACTCATCCATCGAGGCAGTCTGTTCGCCAGTAACAGTTCAGCGTGGATCATCCGGGTGGTGTTAATGGCGCTGGCTTTACCCAACCTGGCAACCCCGGTAGGTGTCCTGGCGGCTGGCCTGTATGCGCAGAATACGATATTCATGTATTTATTCTATGTAACCGGTATCTTCCTGATCGCTATCCTGGCGCGCAAATTAAGCATGGAAGCTGAGTTTAATCGCCAAAGGGCTCGCCAGTTAGAGAAACTGGAACTCCTGGGCGAAGCGATCATCAATTCACCGCCAGATGCTTCCTATCTACCCCAATTGCTGGAAGCGAACGTTCCGGATATGTTCGCTGGAAGGGTGATCATCTGGATTAACGATAACCAGGTTTTGTTGCGCCATCCGGCGGATTGGGATCTGGACCCACAACCTGTTGCAGCATGGTTACGGAACCAGGAAAGCGCCAGCGCATTTGTAATCAATGACCCACTCCCCTGGATGGAAAATTCGGTCGCTCGCCGCCCGAGCGTGGTATGTCCGATCCATGACAACGAAGCAGGCGAAAATATCGGTGGCATATACCTCGAAGGGCGGCGGGTATTACCTCCCTGGGGAAAGAAAGAACTACACAGCCTTTTTCCTCCGCTATATAGCCTGGCATCCCAGATTACTTCTGCCCTGCACCAGGCAGAGCGTTATGCCCAATTGCTGGATTACCAGCGCCTTTCGCAGGAGTTAAGCCTGGCAGGTCGTATTCAGGCCAGTTTTCTACCCAACCGCATGCCAGATTTACCCGGCTGGCAGCTGGCAGTAACCCTCCAGCCTGCGCGGGCGACCTCCGGAGATTTCTTCGATTTTATCCCGCTCACGGAAAATAAATTAGGTATTGTCATTGCCGACGTTGTGGATAAGGGGATCGGCCCTGCGCTGTATATGGCGCTCTCCCGGACGTTATTACGCACGTTTGCCACACAATATACCGATTTGCCTGACCGGGTGCTCAGCCTGACGAACCAGCGCATTCTCAGTGACGCCCGGGCACATTTGTTTGTCACCCTGTTTTATGGCATATTGGATTGGGAAACCGGGGAGATAAAATACTGCAATGCCGGGCACAACCCGCCGATTTTATTACGGCATAATTCACCTCTCACCAATACCTCATTGGTGAAAACCGGCATCCCGATCGGCATCGACGAGGATGCTTTCTGGGAAGTAGAAACATTATCCATCCAACCGGGGGATCAGTTGATTTTATATACCGATGGTGTGGTAGAAGCCCAAAACCAGGAGGGGATGTATTTCGATGAAGAGTTATTGTTAGAGGCAGTCCAGGCGCGGCAGGGTAACAGCGCACACGAAATTCAATCTGCCATCCTGGATGCTTTATATCGGTTTATTGGGGATTACCCGCAGATGGATGATATTACCTTGATGGTCCTGGCGCGTGATCCGCATTCTACCCCCGGCGTTGACCCAAACAACAAAATTTCACTCTGATTTATGCTTGACCATCGTCAAAACATTGCCATTAGCTGGATCGAAGTCAAAATGTACTTCGTCCATCATTTTTTTCATCAGAAAGAGCCCTGCACCCCGGGCAGATACCTCTTCCAGGGGTAAGGTAGGATCAGGTTGCGGAACCTTTTCCGGATCGAATGACTTTCCCCGGTCTTTCAATACGATTTTGATACTATCTTCGGTGCTCTGGCAGGTGCAGGTGATCTCACCGGGCTCAGAATTATAGCCATGCTCGATGATATTCGTGCAGGCTTCATCCACCGCAAGTTCGACTGCATAAACGTCGTGCTCATCAAACCCAGCTTCCCTGGCGAACTGGGTGATAAAAGCACTGATCGCAGGTAAGCTTGTGTAATTACCGGGGAAAGTCATTGTGGGCATCAGGTACCAGGCAGGTAGGTTTACCAACATAAAATTCAAATTTTTAAGAAAATATTCCACCTTTATTATATAAATTTGTTAAAAATGCCCTACAGCGGCAGTTACACCTTCAAAAATCTTAAAATAAGTGCCCATTCCAACCAGATCAAGCGAGTTGCGGATGCGCTCCTGCACATTCGCCAGTACAACTTCACCGCGATTATAACGTTTACATTTTTTCTGCGTCTCGATTAGCACCCACCATCCTGCGCTGGACATAAAGTCAACCCCCTCCATATCGAAAACAATTTTATACACCCCCCGATCGATCACAGAATTGAGGGTGTCCTCCAATTTCGGTGCAGTCAGGCCATCAACCCGACCATTTGCTTTCACCAATGTGCAACGTTTGAAATCATTCGTTTCAATTTCCATATTTCTTATCCGTCCTGGTGTTGATTTTGGCACGAATCGTTGGTGGCAAACAAAAGTATAACATGCATACTTACAGTCCTTGTTTCCTCCGCCTATCAATTGTATAACAAGATTGTGGTTTATTGTGGTATTTTCCTCGCCTATCTGCGCTTTTATTAACACCCCGGTTGGGTATAATCACCCGCAAGATATCCATCCAGGAGAAATTTGCATGCCAACTCAAAGACCGGATTTAAGCCGGGTACCGGATGATGTGAAAACCTATATTATCGAGCTGGAGAGCCGCCTGGAGCAATTAGAAGGAAAGAAAAAAACTGCTGCTGATCCAATCCCGGGGCCGGAAACATACACCGAACCCCCAACCAGTGTGCAAATCATCACGCTCAGCCGTAATGGCCAGATTAAGCGTACCGCCCGGCACCTGTATACCCGCCAGCGCCGTGGCGGGATGGGAGTGTTCGACCTTGATGTGAACCCGCCTGATGAACCAGTGAGCCTGGTCAGTATCGATGAAGCCGGCAGGTTATTGATCATCACAAATCTGGGCAGGGCATTCCAGCTTCCTGTTCAGCGGTTACCCAGCAGCGAGGTGCGCAGTCGCGGAGAAGCGATTCAGGCCAAAGTCGAACTGATGCCGGATGAAGCGATTCAGGTGATCATCCCGGTTCCCACTCAGGGTTATATATGCCTGGTGACCGAGCACGGTTATGTTCGCCGGTTACGCAACCATGTTTTCGGCGAATATATGAAGCCGGGTCAGGCAGTAATCGACGTAAAAGAGTATGGCAAACCGGTGGCAGGCTGTCTGTCCAGCGGAGATGGCGATCTGTTTATCGCCACAAAGAGCGGAATGGCGATCCGTTTTGCAGAAAAGAATGTCCCACCTCAGGGTTGCCCAGGTATCCGGGTTAAGGAAGAAGATGCTCCGGTGGCGATTTGTGGTGTCAAGGAACATAACGGGGTTTTTTTGATCAATGCCGATGGGACAGGTACGATCCGTTTAATGTCCGGGTTCGCCGCGAATAAATCGCCCGGCGGTGGGGGCAAGCTGGCGATTAAAACCAAAGACCTGGCTCATGCTGTAACTGTCAGTGAAACAGCAGATTTATTTATCCTATCGCGATTGGGAAAGTTGATCCGGTTTGCCGCAGTCGAAGTGCCCTCGAAGGAAAGTGTGGTGCAGGGGGTGAGTTGTATGGCTTTGCGAGGGGATGCGTGTGTTGCAGTGACCAGCAGTAATCCAGCTGGTTAATCCAGTTTCCCGGCGGCGCGAGCCCGCGCCAGCACCTGTTCAGCAGCCCGGATCATCGGCGCGTCAATCATTTTGCCCTCAAATGCAAACGCACCGATACCCGCTTCCTGATGCTCAGCAAACAGCTTGAGCAAGGCCGAGGCGGCACGTATTTGATCTTCATCGGGAGTGAAAACCCGTTGCACCGGCTGCACCTGGCGCGGATGGATAATCTGTTTGCCGGTATAACCCATTTGCAAACCCTGCCGGGTCTCCGCGATCAGCCCCCATTCGTCATGAAAAGCCACATAAACCATATCAATCGCCTGTAAACCGAAGGCAGCTGCGTGGGTAACCACGGCAGAACGCGCATAAAAGATTTCCCACCCTTCCGGTGTGCGCACCCCGCCCAGATCTCCCACAAGGTCTTCGGCGCCAAAAATCAAAGCACACAGGCGCGGGTCAGCGGTACAGATTTCTTTCAGATTAATGATACCCAATGCAGTTTCAATGATCGCCAGCAATTGAATTTTCCCCGCAGGACGACCGTATACCTGCTCCAACTCGGTTATGCGCATACTGACCCGGCGGATTTGTTCAGCTTGCTCAAGCTTGGGCAATACAATTGCTTGCGGCGCGGCAGGCACCACAACCTGCAAGTCGTCGTCATAAAAGTTGCTCGCCACGGGATTAATCCGGACGACTTTTTCCGAACTACCGAAATCCGCCTGTTGCAGAGTTTCAGCGACGACCTGTCGGGCAACTTCTTTACGATTCAGCGCCACCCCATCTTCCAGATCCAGGCAAATTGAATCTACACCCAGAGTGAGGGATTTTTCGATCTTGTGCCGGTCGTCACCGGGCACATACAGAAAAGCTCTGCGTACTTGCATTTTCTGCCTCCGCCGACTTTATCAGGAATCGATGGGAACATTTTAGCATCCCAACTGGAATAAACAAAACAGGAATGCCAGAAGACTGGCATTCCTGTTTTGGGTCAAACGATTTCGTTCAGTTTAATGGACAACCCAGCTCGTTGTTGTATTCGAACAGATTCTTCAGCTGGTTGTATTCTGCTGTCGATCCGGGGAAAACGTCATTGAACATGCCGATAACCTCGGCTACGGAGTAGGCGTAATTCACATCCGGAGAAGCAGCATTCAACAGGGCAGCCACGGTATGCCTTCCAAGGGCGTTAAGTCCACCGCCGCCCAACCGGACAACCGCACCGAGCGCCAGATCCGGAAAGGCATCTTCGAAGACCGACCCAAACAACTGCCCGGGAACGTACCCGCTCCATGAGTCGTAATGCTGAGCCTGGCGCCAATACCCGGGTGTGCAGCCTTCAAACCGGGAAGGCGGTTTGGTTGGAGTGGGGGTAGGGGGAGGCGGCTCCGTAGGCGTGGGAGTTGGCATGGGCGTCTTGGTCGGCAGCGGTGTGGGAGTAGGTTTTTCCTCACAGGTGATCCGCCACTTTTTCATCAGCTTGGTCAGTAAAGTGCCATCGGCGTTGTAAACATCCACCCGAACGTAAAAAATATATACGCCGGGAGTCAGATCCGGGTAAGGAAAGGCGCTCGCCAGATTACCCATGACTTCGCCAGATTCGATGACAACGAAGTTCGGTTCTACATATTGACCGAACTCATAAATTACCCAACCACCCTCGGGCACACCGGTGGTTTTCACCCCACCCTTTGGGGTGCAGGTATTCTGGCTATTCGGAACATACAGGGTTACGCCGGCATCGCTCTTCGTGCCAGCCAATACACCGCTGGGTAATAATGCCAGAATAACCAGAAATGTAAAAATAACCAGAAGCGTACTACGTTTTTTCCTATCCATCATATTGATCCTCCATATTGACGATGGCCTGATAATCTTCCCTCCAGCCTTCCACCCTGGTTTTCGGGAGGTTTTCCCCTGGCCAATTGATCTGCGCGTAGAGGCTGGAGGCCACAATCCTTCTACACATCATAACGAGAAATCAGGCTTGTAAATACTATCACTTTCGTTAGGAACGTAATGATTTTGTGTAATTCGGACGTGTTATATCCGATATAAACAATACCGAACATAGTACCACTCCCTGAAGTCTATATGGTTAATCCAAATCACCCCGAAGCGATACTCGGGGTGATTTGGATACCAATAAGCAGTGAACAAGTCGGAAATAAATCAGTCTAAGGGACAGCCTTGTTCGTTATAGAACTCGAATACATCCTTGGTGGCTTCATACTGCCCGGTAGCAAATGCTTCCTGGACTGCAGCAATAACCATCGAGACCGAATAATCATAGTCCACATCCGGACTCGAAGCGTTGAGCAAGGCAGCCACGCTGTGCCGCCCCAGAGCGTTTGCTCCGCCGCCGCTCAGGTTTAAGGCTTCTAACAGGGTCAGGTCGCCAAAATGTGCGACCCCGAATACATCATCGTAAACATCGGTCGGTTCATAACCCACCCACGAATCCAGGTGCTGGGATTGTTTCCAGAAGCCGGGCGTGCAACCTTCACCTCCAGGCGGTGGTGGTGTCTCCTCGCAGGTCACTTCCCATTTCCCGCCTGTCTTCAGCAAAACAGTCCCGGCCGCATCCATAATTGTCACTTCTACACTGAAAGTATGAACCCCAGTGCCCACGTTAGTGGAAAATGAGCCTTCAAACTTCCCATTTCCAGCGTTATAGGTCATTGCTCCACTGCCGACCAGTACAAGCGTAGTTCCATCCAGGCGAAGCACTCGGAAGGTAACCTGACCATCAGCTGGCGCGCCGGCGACGGCAAAATCGAACGTTGGAGTGCAATCCTCCATATCATCGGGAAAATAAATCGTATAAGGTCCAACGGTCCGGCTGGCAGCCAGGGCGCTGAATGGCAGAGCCAGGATTAATATCAACGCTAAATACAGAATATTTCGAATTTTCCGTGCGTACATAACGATCACTCCTTCGGTGGTTTATGAGGACAATTAGGGGTTTATTCCTTCGATTACGCTTATTATTATAGATGGGGTCATGGTACTTCGGTACTATCAGGTTTGTAAGGAAATCGAATGCGTTGCAAATAATTATGAAAATTTCTGCGGAAATAATAGCTGGGTTATCCAATCGAGTACAATTAGCGTGGATATAAGATCGAAAGCATCGCCTTTATCTTCATTGGATATGTCGGCAGGTATACACATAGAGGAGCCTGACGGGAAATGTCGAAAAAATACACAGGCGTGGCGAATGATAAACGTTACACCGGCAAGGACATTGACATCACCTACAATGTCCGCCGATGCATCCATGCAGAAGAGTGTGTGCGCAACCTGCCAGAGGTATTTAATACCCGGAAACGCCCCTGGATCGACCCGGCTGACGCCAGTGCGGACCGTGTGATGGAAGTGGTGGTGCTCTGTCCCTCCGGCGCGTTGCACGCCTTTCCGCACACCCAGATCCCCGGCGAATCCATCCCGGCGGCCAATACGATTTTCCTGCAGGAAAATGGCTACCTGCGTGTGGTGGGGAATCTGCGCCTAAGCGGAACGACAGTAGACATCGAGCAGGAAACCCGGGTAAGCCTGTGCCGCTGTGGGCAATCTGCGAATAAACCGTTTTGTGATAACACCCATTTGAAAATCGAGTTTCAGGCGCCCTCGCCGCAGATTTTTCCTTTTGAACCGGAAGAAATGGATTACCCGCCGGGTGCGCCACTCAATATTTCTTTTGAGACAGATGGACCCATCAAACTCAACGGACCCTTCGAGATACGGACACCAAAGGGCGAGCTGGTTGACGCGGGGGATTACGCCATGTTATGCCGGTGCGGCGGTTCGAGGCATAAACCATTCTGCGATAGCACGCATAAGAAGAATGGCTTCCAGGCGCAATAATAAACACAGGATAATATCCAAATGGTTGAAAACCAGCAGGTAATCGACAACCAGGCTGAATCACGTTATGAAATCGAGGTGGATGGACGGACTGCCCGATTGAATTACCGGCGCTACCAGACAGTCATCGACCTGATCCACACCGGCGTACCCCCCGATCTGGAAGGTCGGGGCATCGGTAGTTTGCTGGCGAAATTTGCACTGGAGGACGCACGCCAGCAAAACCTGAAAGTGATTCCGTCCTGCCCCTTTGTCCGCGCCTATCTAAAACGTCACCCTGAATATCAGGATCTGGTTTACCAGCGTGAAGCCTGAGCCAAGGATTTATTCAACCCGGGCGTTTATGAAATAAAACCGTCCGCTCCAGCTCGATTACCACCACGCCATTCTGGTTGCGTCCAATATGTTTTAACCGCACGAGACCCTGGTTTGGACGCGAACGCGAGGGTCGTTTTTCCAGCACCTCAGTTTCAACATAAAGTGTATCCCCGTGAAATACGGGGTTCGGATGGATGACGCGTTCGTAACCCAGATTGGCGACGATCGTGCCCTCCGTCAGCTCGCTCACCGTCAACCCCACCGCCAGACCAAGCGTATAGATGCCATTAACCAGGCGCTGACCGAACTCCGTCTGGCGGGAATAATCCTGGTTAAGGTGCAGTGGCTGGGTATTCATCGTCAAGGCGCAAAACAGGATATTATCCATCTCGGTAATTGTGCGACCCAACGCATGTCGAATTACCATACCCTCTTCGAGATCGTCAAAATATTTACCGGTCATCTTCGCTTTCCTCCAGTTCAACCAGCAACTGATCACGTTCCACTTGATCCCCTTGCTGTACATTCACCCGTTGGATGCGCCCCGCGCGTGGCGCCTGGACACGGATTTCCATTTTCATGGCTTCGAGCAGGATTAATGAATCTCCGGGAAGCACCCGATCGCCCGGTTTTACCTGCACCGCCCGCACCTGGGCAGGCATGGGGGCGCGCAAATATGACTCAGATTGGCGTTCTGCCATACGCCTGCCCGGTCGCTGGCCGACTTTCTCCACCTGATAACTCCGACCCTGGAAATGAACCCAGATAACATCATTGTGACGCGCCCAATACAGGCTCACTACCTGAGATTGATGGCGAAAGGTAAGTTGTCCGGTTGAATTTGTGAGCACTTCCAGTGGAAACCGGCGATCTTCCAGCAAAACCCAAAGGCTATCGCCCTGTTCTTCAAGCTTAATTTCAAAAACCTGCTCGTTAAACAGGTAGCGGAAAACTTTCACTCCGTCTCCCCCATTTCCCCGCTCCCCAGGCGATATGAGTCCCCCATCTGCCAGGGGTGAGTTACACTCTCTCCAGGCTGTTGCAGTCTGCCGCGTCCCCCCTGGTCAAGATGCTCAGCCGCAGCCAATCCTGCCAGCAGAAGAGGATCGATATTCGCCGGATCTTGCTGCCAGGGCATAAACTCTTCCTCAATCCAGCGTGTGTATATACGCCCGTGTTGAAAAGCATCGCTCTCCAGGACGGATAGTAGAAATTCGCGGTTGTTGATTAAACCCAGCAGGATGGTATCCCGTAACGCCTGTTGCATCCGGCGGATTGCAGCCGGGCGATCCTCCGCAGAGGTGATGATCTTTGCCACGAGAGGGTCGTAATACACACTGACGGTATCCCCGCTGCATATTCCGCTGTCCACACGAACACCTGCTCCATTAGGCTCCTGGTAATACAGAACCTCGCCACTGGCAGGCAAAAAGCCCTGCTGTGGATTTTCGGCATACAGGCGGCATTCCAACGCATGCCC
>JAGUYX010000324.1 GCA_020061145.1 Anaerolineales bacterium
ATACCCAAGGGGGAATCTGATTTCCTCCCTGCTAATATCCTAAAGCGAGGTAAGAGCTATCATGTCCAAACGCCACATTTATTCATTACGAAATTGCAGACAATAATGGTGGAAGGTATTGCTCACCCAGGCTGAGCCCAGGCCGTAAGGAGCCAGTCGCTGGTCGTCCTGACACCAAATTTTTTCATCTTTCAGAGTATAGACCCCCTCCAGGGCACGCGCCAGATCCCAGGCAAGGGGATAAATTTTCCCGCCTTTTTTGATGTTTTTAACGATAATGGTCAGGTAGGCTTTTTCTTTCAGGTAAGGCTTCAATTGAATATAGACCTTCGCCAGGCGCTCCAGGAATAATCCATAATCGGAGATGTTCCCCAGGTCAGCCGGGTGATCGGAGTAGACCACATCCAGGTGGTTGGCCTGGCGGCGTTTGCGCTGAGATTCGGCGCCGCGCGCATGCAGCATATCCCAATAAGGCGGCGAGGTGATCACAAAATCTACTGGGGGCAGGTTATATTCATTTGCCAGTTGCGGGAACATCTCGGCATTCCCCTCAATGATTTCAGCCTTCAGGCCTGAGGCGATGCCATCCAGGGATGCCCGCTCTCCGGTAAGTATTTCACGCGCCAGCCGGGCATAAGTGGGATTTAATTCCACCCCATAACTGTGTCGCCCGGCGCGCAGTGCAGCTACCAGGGCGCTGCCGGTGCCAGCCATCGGGTCGAGCACCACTTCACCGGATTTCGTGAAGAATTCGATAAATTCCTGAGCCAGCGATTCGGGGAACTTGGCTGGATGGCGCAGCACGTCCTTTCGCCGCGGAGGAGGGTTGTGGACAAACCAGGATTTCTGAAATCGCAACCAGGCTTTGGGGTCCAGGTCATTCAAGCGGTTTCTGAAGGGGCGTTTGCTCATGGCTGATAAATGATAAGCTCCGAAAAACTGATGCTGACGGGTGAATCACTCGCAGACCGGGCAAACACACCGATCCTGCCGCTGAGTAAAACCGGTTCATTCAACGAAAACTGGTAACGGTTGTTGATAAAGAAACGCATTTCTGCTCCCAAAGCCCAGACAGCCAGCCGGGTTGTGCCGGGAGCGCCTGGTGGAACTTCACCGCTATATGTCCAGGGAACAGGCGAGGCGGCATCGCCGCCGGTTATGCGGTCCAGGCGCACCTGCCCGTCACAGGATAATGAATACCGTAAAAAATCCGCCTCCGACGCCGCCCGTAAGATCAGGCCATATTCATCCAGGTCGTCACACAGGCTGGCGCGGGTGGTGATCTCCAGGTAGAAATCGCCCAGCTCGGGGGTGTTTCGGAAACTGGTCAGCAATACTCTTGGCGAGTTTATGGCGATATTTAATCTATTTTTCCCGATCGCGATATTGCCCGACGGGCTTTGAAATGTTTGCCAGACATCAGCCTCGGAAAAATCGTCTTCCAGAATCACCTCGCCATGCGGGGGAAGCATTTCAGGGGTCCGGGTTGGCGCTTTCAATGTCGGGCGTGGGGTGGGGGTTGGCGTGGGGGGAAACCACACCGGTGTGGAGGTTGGCGTCGCTGTGCGGGTAGGACTGGGAATGGGAGTGGGCGACTCCACCGGCAAAGCCGGGGCCGGTAAACAGCCGCTGATCAGGAATATACCAACCAGGAAAAACAAGCCGGTGGCTGTGCTCAGGCGATTTCCACCCACTGCTCTCGCTCCGGACCGACGGACACCATGCGGACCGGGATGCCGATCAGCTCCTCAATACGCAAGATATAATCGCAGGCCTGATCCGGCAGATCTTCCCAGCTGCGAATATCTCCAATGTCTTCCTGCCAGCCGGGCAATTCTTCGTAAACTGGCTGGAAAGTCCCCAGGCCGCCGGGACCCAGCGGCAGATCCTGATATACATGATCTTCCAGGCGATAAGCGACGCATAAATTTACCCCGGGTAGCCCGGAGAGGATATCCAGCTTGGTCAGTACCAGCTCGGTGAGTCCATTCACCCGCACCGCATAACGTAATAACACCAGGTCCAGCCAGCCGACGCGCCGCGGTCTCCCGGTGGTGGTGCCATATTCATCCCAGGGATTCTCGCCGGTGCCGCGCAGGTGCTCGGCCACGACGCCCTCCACCTCGGTGGGAAAAGGCCCGCTGCCCACCCGGGTCTGAAAGGCTTTAGCCACACCGATGACTCGACTTTCGCAGCCCAACCCGAGCCCCAGCCCGGATAGAGCCCCGGCAGCAGTCGTGCTCGAGCTGGTGACAAATGGGTACGTGCCATGATCGAGATCCAGCAGGGTACCCTGGGCGCCTTCGGCAAGCACATGTTTTCCCTGGCGGATCGCCCGGTTTAATGTGGCGGAGGTGTCTTTGATGTAAGGGCTGAGCGCTGCTGCGAACTTGCGATAGGCTGTTACGATTGGCGGTATTTCAACTGGCGGTGCATCGTATAAGCGGGTTAATAACCGATTGGTGATCTCCAGGTGCCGGGATAACTCCTCTATGAATGAGTCAGGGTTCAGCATCCAACCTACCCGCAAACCCTGGCGGGAGACCTTATCGGTATAAGCGGGACCAATACCCCGTAAAGTAGTTCCCAGCCTGGCAGCGCCTCGCTGATTTTCGATTGCCTGGTCCAATGCCAGGTGCGCGGGTGTAATCAGATGTGCCGCGAAAGAGATTTCCAGACGTGACGGATCGATAAACACGCCGGCTTGTTCCAGCATGTTTATTTCCTCGAACAGCACCTGCGGATTGATCACCATACCATTGCCAATGATCCCTATTGTATGGGGATGGATCACGCCGGAAGGAATCAGGTGCAATTTGAAGGTCTGGCTTCCGACGTTGACCGTATGCCCGGCATTATCTCCACCGCAGTAGCGCGCTACAAAATCGGCTTCGGCGGCGAGCAAATCCACCATTCGCCCTTTTCCTTCATCCCCCCACTGCGCCCCGACCAGGATGTCTAAAGGCATCAATGCCTCCCGCGATGTTCTGGATAATCTGGCGGACCAGGATCACCGGTAGCTCCGGTCGATCTGATGTACAATACAAAAACAACGCTCTGCCCCTCATTCTAGCATAAATCGACCGGCTGATAAGGAAGTAAAGCTGGTTTTTCGAGGCTGGTTTGGGGCTTAGCGAAAACATCATAGATCTGGTTTTGCAAAGGCACTTCGATCAATCCGCATGCGGCAAAACCTATCAGCCGGCCTGGTAAAGAGCCGTTCTGAAGGTCACAAGGAGAAAATACATGCGTAAAAAGGTTGTTCTGGTTACCGGGTCTTCTGGAGAAGTCGGTCATGCATTATTGGAGCAACTGGTATTGCTTCGACCAGAGGGAGTGTTGAGCCTGGATTTGAAACCCCTCGGATCACAGCTTGCGGGTGATTTTATCCACCTCCAGGGGGATATACTCGACCGGGAATTGTTAGATCGCCTGGTGAGCGAGTATGAAATTGAAGAAATATACCATCTGGCGGCTCTTCTATCCACCCGGGCGGAGTTCACCCCCGATGCCGCTCACCGGGTGAACGTCACCGGCACCCTCAACCTGCTCGAACTCGCAGCCCAGCAATCGGAATGGTCGGGAAAGCCGGTGCGTTTTATTTTTCCCAGCTCAATCGCTGCGTTTGGTTTGCCCGATCTGGACACCAAGGCGCGTTATGAAAAAGTGCGCGAATGGGAATGGAATTACCCGCGTACCATGTACGGGTGCAACAAGCTGTATTGTGAAATGCTGGGGATTTACTTCAGCCAGTATTATCGCCAGCTGGCTGCCGAACAACCCCCCATGCTGGATTTCCGTTGCGTCCGGTTCCCGGGGCTGATCAGCGCCTTTACGGTGCCCAGCGGAGGCACCAGCGATTACGGCCCGGAGATGTTACATGCCGCTGCCCAGGATAAACCCTACGCCTGTTTCGTGCGCGAGGATGTGCGTATCCCCTTCATGGCTATGCCGGATGCGGTTAAAGCCCTGCTCGATCTGGCACACGCGCCCCTGGAAAGCCTGTCCCGGAAAGTATACAATGTGACCAGTTTCAGCCTCTCTGCGGCAGATTTTCGCGACTGGGTGTTGAAATATTTCCCCGGTGCGCAGATTGACTTTCTGCCGGATGAAAAACGCCAGGCGATTGTCGATAGCTGGCCGGCAGACCTGGATGATAGCGCGGCGCGCCGAGATTGGGGCTGGAAACCCGATTATGAAGTAGAACGTGCATTTTCCGAATACCTGGTGCCCAATATCCGCCAGAGATATCAAGAAAAGGCCACCGTGTGACGCGGCAACCAGCACCGGGTTTACTCGGCGGCTGGACAACCTAATCCAAAGCGGCTCACCACAATCGCGGATGAGCCGCTCTTAGTGTGTATCGAGGTGATCTATGCGCCTGTTCTGGCGAGAAGTACTCTCCCATAGACCGCTCCTGACCTGGGAAACCATCCGTGATTTTTTCTTGATTGCCGGTGGCGCCCTGGTGCAGGCGCTGGCATTGCGCCTGTTTTTGGTGCCCGCCCAGCTGGCAAGTGGCGGGATCAGTGGCTTATCGCAGATAATCAATTTCTACACTGGTTTTCCAATCGGGGTGATGGTTTTCCTGGGTAATTTGCCCTTATTTGTTCTGGGCTGGCGATATCTGGGTGGGCCGCGCTTTGCCATGCGTACCGCGTTTGCGGTGGTCTCTTATTCGCTATTCCTGGATCTCCTGGTGTTCTTTTTGCCCTCCCAGGGGCTTACGAATGACCTGGTATTGAACGCCCTGTTTGGCGGAGTGATCAGCGGCATTGGTTTTGGATTGGTCTACAAAGGGCGCGGCACCAGCGGCGGGAGCGATATCCTGGCGCGCATCCTGAGCAATTGGCGGGGTTTATCCATATCGCAGAGTTATTTGCTGACCGATGCGTTGATTGTGTTTCTGGCGGGTATCAGCTTCAGTTGGGAAAAAGCGCTGTATGCCTTGGTGAACCTGTATGTAAGCGGATTGACTGCTGAGGCAATCACTGAAGGTTCGAATGTAGTGCGCACCGCCCTGATTATTACCAGCCAGCCGGAAGAGGTCGCCCAAAAAATCATGTATGAGCTCGAACGTGGTGTGACCTTCGTCCCGGCGCGAGGCGGTTATACTGGCAGTGACCGCACCGTCCTGTATTGCGTCATCAGCAAAGCGGAGGTGGCGCGAGTCAAAGCCCTGGTGCGCGAAGCCGATTCCAGAGCGTTTATGGTCATCGGTCATGCCCACGAAGCCCTGGGCGAAGGTTTCCAGTCGCTGTATCATTAATCGGATTGAAATTTATTCGGAAAATCATGCAACCCTGGTAAAAAAGAGTCGTATATCCTCATAGAACGGATCGTGTTCTGGGCAAACCGCCGAACGTTCTATGTTGGTGCAGGGTCGAGATCGGCAGTTTGCTGGAGAGATTGACCTCCCGGTATGCGGGTTATTGGTTTTCCGGTACGGTCAATCACCTGGTGAGGAGCAATGGAACAAAATCAAGAGGCTGCCTGGGTGTCTCAGGCGCTGAAGGGTGACGAGCAGGCTTTCGCACAATTGGTGGAACGTTACCAGCGACCGGTGTTTAACCTGTGTTATCGCATGCTCGGAGATGAATATGAGGCTGAAGATGCAGCTCAGGAAACCTTTTTACGGGCGTACCGGGGATTAAAACGGTATGATCCGTCCCGCTCATTTATTACCTGGTTGTTGTCCATCGCTTCTCATTACTGTATCGATTTGATCCGCCGCAGGAGGATGGTTTTGATCCCAATTGAGGCTTTACCCGGGGAAACGCTCCCCGATCCGGCGTTGACACCCGAAGCAGCGGTTCGCCTGGGAGAAGACCAGCAACAGATCCAGAGGTTGTTAGCCACACTCAACCCTATCGATCGATCTGCAGTTATTTTGTATTACTGGTATGAGTATTCGTATGAAGAAATTGCCCAATCCCTGTCGCTTACCGAAAGTGCGGTTAAAAGCCGGCTGCACCGGGCACGCAAGGCTCTTGCGGGCGCCTGGCAGGAGAATAAAACCGGGTCAGAGAAGGCAGTTAAGAGGACGCGCCATGAATCACCAGCCTTTTGAAGAATTGATATTTGCTGGGACAGAGCTTTCGCTGGAAGATGGTTTACGTTTGCAACTCCATCTGCAATCTTGCGAACAATGTCTGGCTCTGGCTGAAGCCTGGCGACAGGTGGAAACTAAAATCAGCACGAGTTCGCTGGTCGAACCGGCGCCTGGATTCTCTACGCGCTGGCAACAAAGATTACGCCAGGATAATATGCGCATTCAGCGCCGCCAGTCCTTGCTGGTCTTCGCCGGCGGCGTGGGGCTGGCCCTGGTTTTTTTGATTTTGTTAGCGTTGACGGTGCTGTTCGCTTATGACTCGCCGCTGGAATGGTTATTAACCCTGTCGAACCGTCTGGTAGTAATTTTTACCCTGGCAGAGACCTTCCAGATGTCTTTGATCATCCTGCAATCCGCCATTCCGCTCGGCTGGTGGCTCAGCGCCGGGGTGGCGGTAATGGCTCTCTGCTTGTTGTGGATTTTTTCCTTACAAAAGCTGGCCTTGAATGGGAGGCATCCATCATGAATCGATTATCCCGATTAATTTTTCCATTCTTGTTGTTGGTTTTATTGCTGGCTTTGCCGGGCAGTGCTCTCGCCCAGGGGATGACCGATGACCAGATTATTGCCGGCGGAAATTTCACCCTGGAAAGTGGACAGACCCATGAAGGCAGCCTGCTGGTTTTTGGCGGCAATGTCGCCATTCAGCCAGGCGCAACAGTTACCGGCGATATTATTGTTTTTGGCGGCAACGCCCTGGTGGAAGGCACCGTAGATGGCTCTGTGGTGGGCTTTGGCTCTAACCTCAACCTGGGAACTGCATCGATTGTAGGGGGCGACCTGATCAGTTTCGGCGGAACTTATTCCCGCCCGGAAGGTGCTCAGATTGGTGGAGAGATCATCACGGAAAACCGCATGCCGCTCGATTTTTCCTTCCCGCGTTTTGATTTTCGTCCGCGTGTCCCCCGGGTGGATTTCGGCCCGAACGCGGCAGTAAACTGGGTGGTTAATGCGTTCTGGTTCTTATTTCGCGTCTTTCTCACCTCGGCGCTGGCTGTGCTGATCGTGTTGATTTTCCCCAGCCCCGTGGAACGGACCGCCTCTGCCATTGCCCACCAGCCATTCCTCAGCTTCGTGGTCGGTTTACTTACGCTGATCGTCTTGCCGATCATCCTGCTGGTGCTGTTGATCACCATTCTGCTTTTCCCGATTTCCTTCATCGGATTTTTATTTTTGGCGGTGATGCTTTTCTTCGGTTGGGTCACATTGGGATATTTTCTGGGAACGCGGTTACAGGGATTGTTTAATGGTAACTGGGCGCCGGCAGTCGCTGCCGGGGTTGGCACTTTCGTGCTCAGCTTTATCGCCTGGTTATTCAGCGCAACCGTGCCATGCGTGGGCTGGTTGCTCCCCTGGGTGCTGGCATTATTCGGCCTGGGCGCAGTGATGATTACCCGCGTGGGAAGCCAGACCTATCGCGGCCCGGATCTGGGTTCGACAGGAGAAACTGCCGTCAGTTGAACAGAACACCTGGCGGGATCAACCCATGGACAGGAGATTGAGCGCTACCCCGCCGACCAGAGCGTATTGACCCAGGTGGTAGCAAATATGCTCCAGGGTACGCCCGCCAGAAACTGGCGCGACAAAACGGTTCCACGCCAGCAGGGTGTCGGAGATGAAAAACAAGAGCGCGCCTGCTGAAGTCAGTAATGCCGGACCGGGTCTCCAAACCTGGTCCGGTTTGATTAAGCTCCACAAGGCCGAGGTGAGCATCAGTCCGATGATCAGGCTGTACACCAGTACCGGGGTCTGCAGCTGAGCTAACCCGC
>JAGUYX010000182.1 GCA_020061145.1 Anaerolineales bacterium
ATGAGTAACCATCCTGTAATTGGTAGCCAACAATGACTGAAACCGATTCCCCCAAACCCCTGAGCCAACAATTCTCTGCAGAAGCGACTCCAGATAGCCTGGCAGCGGAGGGAATAACCCTCTACTGCGCCAACCACCCAACGGTTGAGACTTCTTTGCGTTGCAGCCGCTGTGACAAACCGATTTGCCCCAAATGCGCCGTGCGCACCCCGACGGGATACAAATGCAAGGATTGCGTGCGCAGCCAGCAAAAAGTTTTTTCGACGACTCGCTGGTACGATTACCCGCTGGCGTTTGTCCTCGGAGCAATATTGGGGGGGCTCGGTAGCCTGCTGGCGAATGCATTATGGATTTACTTGATCCTGCTGTTAGCGCCGGCAGCGGGGATGGTCATCGCCGAAACTGTTCGCCTGGCAGTCCAGAAACGACGCTCCCTTTACCTGTGGCAGGCGATGGCTGCCGGGATCGTGGTAGGATGCCTGCCTGCACTGGCATTGGCCTTATTATCCTTGAACTTCTGGAGCATCGTCACGCAGGGATTTTTTCTGGTGGTGGTTACCTCGACCGCCGTTGCTCGTTTACGTGGTATCAATATCCGGTAACTTTGCCTTATGCTCAGCGAACTGCGCATCCAGGATTTCGCCATTATTGATGACCTGACGCTCACCTTCGATACCGGGCTGGTAGTTTTTACAGGGGAAACCGGCGCGGGAAAGTCGATCATCTTCGACGCGGTGGAGATCCTGTTGGGTGGGCGCGCCGATAATACCGCAATCCGGAGTGGTGCAGAGCAGGCGCTGATTGAAGGCACCTTTCACCTTGCGGATTTTCTTCGTCCGGCTCTACACGCCATTCTTGAACGCGAGGCGTTGCTCGACGACCCGGAGTACGTTACCCTCAGCCGGGAAATCCGCTTTTCCGGGCGTAATGTCGCGCGCGTTAATGGGCGCACAGTAAATGTCAGCCTTTTAAAGGAGCTGGGGGAATATTTGATTGATCTCCACGGACAGTCTGAGCATCTGTCGCTGTTACGCACCCGTGAACACCTCGGTCTGCTTGACCGTTACGCCAACCTGCAAACCGAACTGGAAAATTACCAGGAAGTTTATAAACGCTATCGACTAACCCGGCGAAAATTGGAAGAATTGCACCAGGCCGAGAAAAATGCCGCCCGCCAGGTGGACCTCCTGAATTACCAGATTAACGAAATCGAAGCTGCCGCCCTCAAACCGGATGAAGACGCCGAATTAAAGGCCGAACGGACGCGCCTGGCTAACGCTGAAAGCCTGGCTGAGGCCGCTCAAAACGCATTACAAGCACTGGATGATGGCACACCGGAGGCGCCGGCAACCACGGATCTATTCGGGCAGGCAGTACACATCCTGAACACCCTGGCGCGCATCGACCCTGAGCAACAATCTCTTGCCGATCAGGCAGGCACCCTTTTCGAGTCGATTGTTGATCTGGCGCGGGATGTGCGGGAATACCTGGAGAAAATCGAATTTAATCCCCGGCGCCTGGATTATGTGGAGGAACGCCTGAACCTGATCCAGAACCTGAGCCGGAAATATGGCGGCTCCATTCCCGAGATCCTGGCCTATGCAGAAAAGGCGCGCCAGGAACTGGATAACATCCAGCATGCTGAGGAACGCATCGGTGAGCTGGAGCGGGAACTGGAGCAGCTAATGGCAAAGCTGGCGCAGCTCGGGATGGCGCTTTCTGCAGAGCGCCGAAAAGCGGCTCAGGAGCTGGCAAAGGCTGTCCAGGTGGAGCTGGCAGATTTACGCATGGAAGGAGCCTTGTTCCAGGTTGCGTTTGAACGGCGACCCGACCCTGAGGGGTTGCCTGTCCAAGGGGAGGGACGATTGGCTTTCGACTCTTATGGCCTGGAACAGGTGGAATTCTTGATTGCGCCTAACCCGGGCGAGGGTTTCAAACCCCTGGTACGGATTGCCTCCGGGGGAGAAACTTCGCGATTGATGCTGGCATTAAAGAATGTACTGGCGCGCGCCGATCATGTCTCCACACTGATCTTCGATGAAATCGACCAGGGAATCGGCGGGCGGGTGGGGGTAATTGTTGGCCAAAAATTACTCAAACTGGCACAACAACATCAGGTGTTGTGTATCACCCATATGCCCCAATTAGCTGCTTTCGGAAATCAGCATATCCATGTAGAAAAAGTAGTGGAAGCCGGGCGAACCACCACGCGTGCACAAGTTTTGAGCGACGACCGTCGGGTCACCGAGCTGGCCCTCATGTTTGGCGAAGTGAGCGAAGGTACATTACGCTCCGCACAAGAAATATTGCAGACAGCCCGAAGATCAATCCTGTCCTGAATACCGGGAGTAAGCATGCCCCCGATCCAGGTAAAGCTGCTGGGGCCTCCGCAGATTACCCTACAAGACCAATCCATTTAGATCAACCGTCAGACTCCGCGTGCCATTTTTTATTATCTTGCCGCCCAAACCGGGCCGGCGGCACGCGAAACCCTGATCGACCTGTTCTGGCCTGAAACAGACCCGGAACAGGCCCGGCGCCGTTTGCGCGAGTCATTCAGCCGCATCCGCCAGGTCCTGATGAGAAGTGAGGCGCTGATCACCAACACCGATACCGCCAGTGTTAACCAAAAAATCATCCAGACCGGCCTGCACCAGTATAACCAACTGGTCGGGGAGATTGGTTATCTGCCCTGGAATTGTTTTCCCGGGCATATCCCCGGGCGACCGTATTACAGGATGTTTGGATTGAAGCAGCAATGTTAAATCACCACCACCTGGCGGCTGGAATAATCGGAGTGCAGGCGCCGCCCCTGTCTGATTTAGAAGCCCATAAATCCCGTTTACGCTACAGGCTGTTATCTGGAACACGTGAAGAACAACTGCGCGCCCGCCTCCAGACGGCTTTTGCCTGAAACCGCCCTCTGGCAACAATCTGTCAACGGTGATTCGGTAGACTGCTGACAGATCATTGAATGCAGGGCGCAGTAAGTTGGGGACCTGCGCAATCATTCGGCGGCCTGAAATGGGTTTGAAAGTCAGGCCGCTTTGGTTTTTTCTACGCTGCTACACCAAAATTCCCGGCCGAAACGTTGTACAATTCAAACATGCCAGACGCTTTTTTGATACTGTATCATCGCCGCAAGCGATCGAGGCACTTTTCCCACTCCAACCGGCTGAACGGGGGTATGGCGCTGGCGCTGTTGATCAGCCTGCCCGTGGCTGTCGCTGCCATTTCTCTGGGCCTGGCTTTCGCCTGGATCACGGAAGAATTGCCTGCCCCAGAAAAGCTGGCGCAATTGCTCTC
>JAGUYX010000005.1 GCA_020061145.1 Anaerolineales bacterium
TGGGCGACAAACCCGCCCATGGAATGTCCCAGGACGTGCGCCCGGCGAATTCCCAGGGCTTCCAGCAGCCCGGCGGTATCGGCGGCCAGCATCTGTGCGGTATAGGGGCCTTCCGGTTTGTCGGTTTTCCCCACGCCCCGGTTATCAAAGGCGATCACCTGGAAGTGCCCGGCCAGCCCCGGCACCATCTTATGCCACATCCAGGCGTCATAACCGATGCCGGCGATCAACAGCAACGGCTCGCCCGTCCCCTGAATTTCGTAATGAATCTGGATTTCGTTCGCCCGGACAAATGGCATTGTCTTACTCCTCAGATAACCGGCCGGCAACCGGGGGTGGCGGGAAGGTTATTCATTTTTCTCGCCGGTGAGCGCTGGTCTGCGGCACATATTTTTCCCGCAGCTTGATTTTTTCGATTTTCCCATACGGGGAATACGGCAGTTCGCCGGTAAAGGCAAAACGTTTGGGGATTTTAAAGCGGGCCAGCCGCCCTTCGCAAAAATCGAGCAAATCCTGTTCCAGTTCCTGCTCGTTCAGGGGCTGGTTTTTATGCACAACAACCACCAGCAGGCCAATTTCGCCCCATTTCTCATCCGGCACGCCGATCAGAGCGCAGTCCGCAACGGCGGGGTGCTGGCGAAAGACGGCTTCCACCTCGGCGGCATAAATATTTTCTCCGCCGCTTTTGATCATATCCTTGTAACGCCCGACGATGGTATAAAAACCATCTTCGTCCCGGTAAGCCATATCGCCGGTATGAAACCAGCCGTCCGAAAATGAAAGGGCGGTGGCTTCCGGGTTGCGCCAATAACCGGTGGTGACGTGCGGCCCGCGAATGAGCAGCTCTCCGGGCTGCCCCGCAGGCGTCTCGACCCCGCTTTCGGGATCCACCAGGCGCATTTCGCTGTGAAAAACGGGTTTGCCCACCGAACCGGCTTTCAGCGCTGATTCTTCATCCGTCATCGAAAAACAATTTGGCCCGACTTCCGTCAACCCGTACCCCTGGCGGAAGACCACGCCTTTGGCTTTTCGCCAGGTCTCCATCAGGTCAACCGGCATGGACGCCCCGCCGTTGATAAAAAAATGGACGTGACTGAAATCCGCCTGCGCGAAAGCGGCGGTGTTCGTCCACATCTGGAAAAGCGTCGGCACGCCCAGGATAACGGTGCATTTCTCTGCCTGAATGATCGTCAACGAGGCTTCCGGATCAAATTTCGACGCCAGCAGCACCCGCCCTCCGGCATAATGCAGAGGCGTCAGGAAGGCAAACAAACCGCCGGTGTGGAAAAGCGGCGTGTATACCGGGGAGACATCCTTTTCGGTGAGTCCCCAACTGATCACGGTGTTGATGCAGTTCCACAGCACCTGGCGATGCGGGATCAGCGCCCCTTTGGGGTGGCCGGTGGTGCCGGAGGTGTACAGAATGCAACAGGGGTCGTCGCCCACCAGCGGCGGGCGGGGAGGTTCTGCCGGGGAAGCCTGCGCCAGCAGATCGTCGTAGGGGAGCGAACCGGGCAGCCCGGCGCCATCCAGGGCGATCCAGCGGGCGCCCTGCAGCGGGTGCCCCTCCCCCGCCAGCCGGCGTAATTCCTCCGCCACTCCGGTAAATTCCGGCCCCACCAGGATCACCGCCGGCTCGCAGTCCCTGAGGATATATTCCAGCTCGTGGGCGGTCAGGCGCCAGTTGAGCGGCGCAAAAATCGCCCCGATCTTGGGCAGCCCGTAGAGCAGATCCAGATAAACCACGCGGTTATACGCCAGGATGGAAACCCGGTCTCCCTTGCCGACCTTGAATTCCTGCTGGAGGAAATTGGCCAGCCGGTTGGCGCGTTCGTTCAATTGCCGGTAGGTATATCGCCTGCCGGTCTCGATCTCCAGCAGCGCCTCCCGGTCGGGGGTCAGGTTGGCTCGTTTGCTCAACAGGTCTGCCACGTGCAATTCGTTCACCTCCATCGAAATTAGCACAGGCCAGTTACGGAGAAGTTACACCAGCCTCCGTACTCAGGCCAGATTTCTCACCAGGACCAGGGCTTCGCCGTCGCACAATAACTGACCGGCCTGAGCTCCCCGGGCGTGGCAGCGACGACAGGCAGCGGGTAGTCCACCAGCCGGCAGATCACTTCATTTAATAAGCCGACGATTTCCAGGGCATAAGGCTGGGGCTCGTCCAGGTGAGCGGCAAACCCCGGCAGCTCCGGCACCAGGCTGTTATGGCGTTCGGGACGGTTCAGGGTGAGCCGGGCCAGCGGCGGGCTGGTTTCCAGGGTGATCAGGTCGTTCACCGCGTGCCAGGCGCCGGGTACGGAGAGGGGAAAGAGCGGGTCACAGGCCGGCTCATTCCAGCCGGAAAGCCAGGAAGGTCTGGACGCCTTCGCCGGCAGGGCGTTCCACATATTCCACCCGGCAGGGCGTCCCCAGCGGGACCGCCTCCGGATGGCTGGCATCCACGCCCAGAATCTGAGCGCTGATCGCCGGCCCATCTTCCAGCCGGACGATGCCGGCGCAATAGGGATTCTCCCGCCCGTAACCGGCGTAAAGCATGGCGGTGGGGGCGATGTGGATGGTGGTGAGCGCCAGCAATTTCCCGACCCCGTTCAGCTCGACCCATTCCATTTCGTCCGAATGGCAGGCGCGGCATAAACCCCGCGGCGGCAGGTAAACCGATCCGCAGCGCAGGCAACGGGAGCCCATCAAGCGGTGTTCGCCCAACCCCTGTTGGTAAGCAGCCCGGGTGAATTCGTTCGTCGCCACGTCTTATCTCCTCTCAAAGATGTGCACCACGCTGGTCTGCCCGGTGCCGCCGACATTGTGCGTCAAAGCCAGGTCGAGGGTGCCCGCCACCTGGCGGGCGCCGGCTTCGCCGCGCATTTGTTTCCACACTTCCACCACCTGCCCGGCGCCCGAAGCGCCCACCGGGTGCCCCTTGGACTTCAGCCCGCCGGAGGTGTTGACCGGCTTGCTCCCCTGCCGGGAGGTCAGCCCTTCTTCGGCGGCGCGGTAACCCTGCCCGGCGGGGAAAAACCCCAGGTCTTCCGTGGCGATAATTTCGGCGATGGTGAAGCAATCGTGCACCTCGGCGATCTTGATATCCCGGGCGCTTACCCCGGCCATCTGGTAAGCTTCGCGGGCCGCCAGTTGTGCGGAGCACAGGGCGGTGAGCGTGTCGCGGTCGTGCAGAGCGGCGTCGCTCGCCTGCCCGCTGCCGACCACGTACAACGGCGCCTCGCTGAAATTGCGGGCGATTTCTGCGCTGACGAGCAGCAGGGCTGTGGCGCCATCGGAGATGGGCGAACAATCGAACAGGCGCATCGGCCAGGCAATCACCGGATTGGCGCGCTCGTCCTTCAAAAAGGCCAGCTCGTCCTCCCATTGCGGGGCAGGGCGGCCTTTGGCCAGGGCGCCGGCGATCTTTTTGTCCATCACCTGCCGGATGGTCGCCCCAAACTGGGCTTTTTCGTTCAGCGCCCCGTTTTCATGGTTCTTCAGGCCAACCCGCATGAAGCTTTCCACGCTGGCGCCATAAGCATGCATGTAGGCGGTCGCCATGGCGGCATAAAACCCCGGGAAAGTAAAGCCGGCCGGCACCTCGTAAAGCGTGTCGCTGGCGGTTGCCAGCGCATCCGTCACCTGGCTGGTGGGCATATCCGTCATCTTTTCGATGCCGCCCACCAGGACGATGTCGTACAGCCCGGAGGCCACCGCCAGGATGCCCTGCCGCAGCGCCACCCCGCTGCTGGCGCAGGCATCTTCCACCCGGGTCGCCGGGCGCGGCGTCAGCCCGGTCCAATCCGCCAGGATGGCGGCGGTGTGCCCCTGGCCTTCGAAGATATCGCTGGAAAAGTTGCCGATGTACAGCGCCTCGATCTCGCGGGGATCGAAGCCGCGATCAACGGAGAGGCGCATTTCCTGGAAGGCGTCCAAGAATAAATCCCGGCTGGATATTCCGGGGAAAGCGCCAAATTTGCTCATCCCCGCGCCGACAATTGCCACGTCCCGGCTGAGCTTCCTGGAGTTCTTGATGGGCCTGTTCATGGAATTCTCCTCGTGATGTGTCTCAGGCCGATTCCAGGTGCTGGATGAAGACGCGCATAAAGGCATCCGGCTGCTCGATAAAGGACGAGTGCCCCGCATCCTGGATGACCGCTTCCTGGTAGCTGCCGCCCTGGGCGGCGTAGGCCTCCAGCACGGCCCGCGTTTGCGCAACCATCGGCTGGGGCGGGTAAATTTCGTCGCCGGGCCAGCCGGGCACCCAGCCCATTTTGCCCAGCGTGCCAAAATCGAACAGCGAGTTATCCGAGACGATCTGGTCAGAATCGCCGCGCACCCACAGCACCGGCGGTTTTTGCGCCATCCGGACAAAATCGCTGAGGTTGAAGTATTTCGGCGCGGTGGCGTTGATCGGCCCCCACTTGCCGGGGGCGACATTCGGCCAGTTTTCCGAGGGAGTCATATCGCCGGGGTAACGGTCGTCGCCCATTTTTTCCAGCAAGGCGGCGCTCAGGAATTCTTCTTCCCGCTTTGCCCGGAAGGGCGGTTTGTAATAAAAGGTGTTGATCACATTACGCGGCGAGTTGGGGTCATCGCTGCTGCGGTCGCCGGCCTTGATGCGGCGCACAAATTCCGGGTTGACCACTCCCCCACCCGAACCGGCAAAATCCGCATAACAGGGTTCGCCGTTTTCGCCTTTTGTGCCGCCAAAACCATACGGGCTGACCGGATTGACCAGCGTCAGCGAAGCCACCAGGGCGGGATAATCCCGCGCAAATTGAAACAGCACCGAGGCCCCCAGCGACCAGCCAACCAGGTGCCCGGGGCGGTCGCCGAACACGTCCGAAAGGGCTTTCAGGTCGTCCGCCCAGTCACGCGCGCCGCGCGTCGCGTCGATGAGCAGGTCTTCGGTATCGCCATAACCGCGCAGGTCCGGGGCGATGCAGCGATAGCGGTCGGGCATACTGAGCATCGTCTCTTCCCAATAGGTAGCGGCGGAGAAATTACCGTGGATGAATACAACCGGGATTCCGTCTTCGGGCCCTGAAAGCAACACATGGGTTTTGATCCGGGCCGTGGGTACCATCCGGGAATCGATTCCAGGCAGGGTGGGAACAGTAGACATGTTAACCTCCTTGATTAACGGGATTCATTTTCGATGAGTTGGGCGCGCAGCTCACGCTTTAAGATTTTGCCCGTCCCCGACAGGGGCAATTCATTCAAAAAGACGATCCGCCTGGGCACCTTGTACCGCGCCAGGCTGGCTTCCAGGTGGGCGGTCAGGCCGGCCTCGCTCGCCTGCGCGCCGGGCTTGAGCACCACGCAGGCCACGCCCACCTCTCCCCAGCGCTCGTCGGGCACACCGACCACCGCACACATGTGCACCGCCGGGTGCCGGTAAAGCACGCTTTCGATCTCCACCGGGTAGACGTTTTCCCCGCCGGATATAAACATATCCTTCTTGCGGTCGACCACGTAAAAATAACCTTCTTCATCGTAGCGCACGATATCGCCGGTGTGAAACCAGCCCTGGTCGTCGATTACCGCGGCGAAAGCCTCGGGGTCGTTGAAATATCCCGAACAGCGGCTGGGGCCTTTCAGCACCAGTTCGCCGGGCTGCTGGGGGCCAAGCGGCTGGTTGCTGTCGTTGACTACACGCACATCGACAAAATAGTTCGGGCGACCGATGCTGCCTGCTTTGCGGATGGCGTCTTCCGGGGGAAGCGCAAACAACCCCGGCCCAAATTCGGTCATCCCGAAACCCTGCTTGAAGCGAATTCCCTTTTCGCGGGTGTATTTTTCCACCAGCGGCACCGGCAGCGGCGCGCCGCCGCTGGTGCAGAAGCGCAGGCTGCTCAGATCGGCCTGCTCCCAGTTAGGCGCCTGGCTGATCATCTGGTACATGGTGGGCACCCCGGCAAACACGGTCACCCCTTCCCTTTCGATCAACTCCAGCGCCCGGGCCGGGTCGAACTGGCGCAACAGGACGGTGGTGTTGCCGAAAATCACCTGGGTGGAAAGGTAGGTGAATAACCCGCCGGTATGGAACAGGGGAAAACCGTTCAGGTAAATATCTTCGTGGCGCAGATCATGGATGACGGTGTTGAGCACGTTCCAGCAAATCATGCTGTGGCTGATCATCGCCGCTTTGGGCAGGCCGGTCGTCCCGCCGGTGAACAACAGGCAGGCGATATCTTCTTTCTCCAGGCTCTCGCAGGACACGGGCGTATCCGGGGCGGCTTGCCAGCAGGTCTCCAGGTGCTGGCTGCCGGGAATACCCTGCCCTTCGATGTGCAGGTAGCGGCGGATGGCGAAAGCTTCGCCGCGCAGGGCAGTTTCGATCTCGGAAACCGCCTCTGTGAAGTCGTCCGAATAAATCAGCACTTTGGGGCGGGTGTTGCGCAAAATACCGACCAGCTCGCGCCAGTGCAGCCGCCAGTTCAAGGCGGTATGGATGGCGCCCAGTTTCCCGCAGGCAAAAAACACATCCAGGTGTTCGACCCCGTCCCGCGCCAGGATCGCCACCCGGTCGCCTTTTTCGATGCCGGCATGAACGTGCAGCCAGTTCGCCAGACGGTTGGCGCGCGCGTTCATCTGCCGGTACGTCAGGCGTAGTTCGGGTTGTTTGCCGGCATCGATGATCGCCAGCCGGTCGGGGGAATAGGTCTGGCGTCGTCCGAGGTAATCGCCGATGTACATTCTATCTCCTCTCCGCTCAGCCTCCCGGCTGAGCCGTCCAGCGCCAGACCGAGGAAGCCATGGTGATCCCCCCGCCGCTGGCGCAAAACAGGACCACCTCGCCCGGCCGCGGACCTTTCCCCTGCTGCAGGGCATCGTCCAGCGCCATCGCCACGCAGGGCGAGCCGGTATACCCCCACTTGTGCATCACCCAGTGCGTTTTTTCGATGGGCTGTTTGAGCAGCTCCATCATGGATTCAATCGTGCGCAGGTTCAATTGGGTGAAGTAATAATGGTCGACCTCATCGAAGGTGAGGCCGGCTTTAGCCAGCGCTCCCTGCATCAGCCTGGGCCAGTATTCGGTGTTGAAGGTCTTGGGGAATTTTTTGACAAACTCTACCTTTGGAGGGCCAAACCGGCTCAAATTTTCGGGGGTACAGGGCCGGAACGCCCCGCCGGAGTAAATCCCCAGGGCGTCATGGAATTCGCCGACCGCCAGAAAGTTGCTCGCCAGAAAGCCGGGCTGCTCCCCCCTGCCCAACACGACCGCCCCGGCGCCATCGGCAAATAAATTGGCGGTTTTCTTGTCAGAAAAATCCAGGAAGCGGCTCATCCCATAACCGCCGGCAACCAGCACATACTTCATCGCCGGTTCGGTCAGCAGGTAACGCGCCCCCTGGTCGAGGGCAGTGACCCAGCCGGCGCAGGCCGAGTTGACATCGTAACAACCGGCTGCGTGGGCCGCCAGCTTGTGCTGCACCACCACCGACGTGCCCGGCGAGAGGTAATCCGGCGTATCGGTGGAGACGATAATCAGATCCAGGTCGGCCGGCGTGAGGCTGGCGCGCTCCAGGGCGGTCTTTGCCGCCGCAACCACCAGGTCTGAAGTGGACTGCTCGGCGGACATCCAGCGCCGTTCACGAATACCGACGTTCTCGATCAGCCAGGCGTCGGTGGACTCGCCCAGCAGGGCGTCCACCTCGGCGTTGGTGACGACTCTCTCGGGCACGTAACTCCCGGTAGACAGGATTTGGGGATAGGGCGCCATGTTACGTGCCTACCACAATACCGCCGTCCACCCGCAGCACCACACCGGTGATAAAGCTGGCTTCATCGGAAGCCAGGAACAGATAAGCGTTGGCAATATCCCGCGGGTCGCCCATCCGGCGCAGCGGGGTGCGGGAGCGCATCCCCTCGAGCACCTTTTCCGGCATGGCGGCGATCATCTCGGTGGCGGTAAAACCGGGGGCAACGGCGTTGACCCGGATGTTGTAGCGGCCCAATTCCCTGGCCCAGACTTTGGTCATCCCGATCACCCCGGCTTTTGAAGCCACGTAATTGGTCTGGCCGAAGTTGCCGTCCAGGCCGACAATCGAGCTGGCATTGAGCACCACGCCCCCGCCCTGTTTCACCATTTGGGGGGTCGCCGCCCGGGTGCACAGGAAAGTGCCCTTCAGGTTCACGTCCAGGACAAACTCGAAATCTTCTTCCGACATTTGCCTGACCAGCTCGCCATCCTGGAATTTGTTCAACTGGCCATCGCGTAACACGCCGGCGTTATTGACCAGGATATCCAGGCGACCGTACTGCTGAACCACGTCGTCCACCCAGGCCTGCACCTGGCCGGCATTGCGCACATCCACGTGGTAATAACGGGCGCCTTCGCCCAGTTCGGCTTCGGTTTCCTTGCCAGCGGCCTCGTTGACATCACAAAACATAACCGCGGCGCCTTCTTCGGCGAAACGTAAGGCGGTGGCTTTGCCAATTCCGCTGGCCCCGCCGGTGATCAGAGCTACTTTATCCTGCAAGCGCATAATGAGTCTCCTGTTCCTGCTTTATCGATTCGAAAGGTGAGGTGAATTGTGGGGGTGATCCGGGCGTACCATGGCATACTCCGGTCAGGGCAGATCGTCTGGCGATTGCAAACGACGAGCGGCCTCCGGCATGTCGAGCGGTACGTAGGTTTCAATAAATGCCAGGGCGTCTTCCCAGCGGCTGAAGTTGACGACCTGGTTGGATTGGATATGGCGAATGGAGCCGTGATAACGAACCGCGCCTTCGGGGGAGGTGGCGCGCACAAAGCGCAAGACAAAAGAAGATATTTCGATCGCTTCATCCATGCTGGCGTCTCATTTACTGGCCAATTCAA
>JAGUYX010000117.1 GCA_020061145.1 Anaerolineales bacterium
ATAATCCACATCGGTTTCGGGAACAGTCTCTATGAAAACGCATACCTTTCCGCAAAACTTTATATGGGGAGCTGCGGCCTCCGCCTATCAAATCGAAGGCGGGTGGAATGAAGATGGAAAAGGTGAATCCATCTGGGATCGTTTCAGCCACACTCCTGGAAAAATCCTGAATGGAGACACCGGTGACATAGCCTGTGATTTTTACCATCGCTGGCCGGAAGACATCCGCTTGATGAAGGAAATTGGATTACAGGCGTTCCGTTTTTCCATCGCCTGGACTCGCGTTCTGCCTGCAGGGCGGGGAAAAATCAACCCGGCTGGTCTCGATTTTTACAGCCGCCTGGTGGACGGTTTGCTGGAGGCCGGAATCGTACCCTGCGTGGCGTTGTATCACTGGGATCTGCCCCAGGCGTTACAGGAGATGGGCGGATGGCCGGCACGCAGCACTGCTGAAGCCTTTGCGGAATATACGGATGTGGTTACCCGTTCTCTGGGGGATCGGGCGAAGTATTGGGTGACCTTCAATGAACCCACCTGTAGTGGATTGTTGGGTTACCAGATGGGCATCCATGCCCCGGGAATTTGCGACTGGGGACAGTCGCTGGCGGCAATACACCACCTTTTGCTGGCGCATGGGATGGCCCTCCAGGTAATTCGTAACAACGCGCCTCAAAGCCAGGCGGGGATAGTCATCGACCCAATTCCCTGCCAACCGGCGACTCCTGCTGCGGAGGATTATGCAGCATATCGCTGGTTTGACGGGTATCACAACCGCTGGTTTATGGATCCGCTCTATGGACGGCATTATCCAGCCGACATCCTCGCAGAACATGTTCAGCGCGGTAACCTGTCTTCCTCAGATTTGCCTTTCTTGCAGCCAGGGGATTATGAAATTATCGCCACCCCAACTGATTTTATCGGGTTGAATTACTACCGCCGTGAAGTATTGAGTGGGAAAGTGGATGATAGGGGCGGTACCAGCGAGCCGCTCGACCAGCCGGATGAGCAACATACGAAAATGGGCTGGGAAATTTACCCCCAGGGCTTGCTGGAACTGATTTTGAACGTGTACACCGAATATCGCCCGGCAAAAATCCTGATCACCGAAAATGGCGCCAGCTATAGCGATGGTCCGGCTCCAGATGGGCGCGTCCACGACCAGCGACGGATCGCCTATCTGCAGGGACATATCCAGGCGATTCATAAAGCCATTGAGTTCGGCGCGCCTGTAGAAGGATATTTCGTCTGGTCTTTACTCGATAATTTTGAATGGTCGTTGGGGTATTCCCAACGCTTCGGGATTGTATATGTGGATTATGATACCCAGTTGCGTCTCCCGAAAGACAGCGCCATCTGGTACAGCCAGGTTATTCGCCAGAATGGGCTGGTGGAACCAGAAAGCCAACCAGCCTGATTGACGCACTGCGACTGGAGCAGGATGAAACAGAGTGCCGAAAAATGCGTGAAAAATTAACCCATGCGGTGGAAGACTATCTAAAGACGATTTACCAGATCCAGAGCGTGCATCAGCGCGCCTCCACCAAACAAATCGCTGAGGAGCTGGAAGTTACCCCGGCGTCAGTGACCGGAATGATTCAGAAGCTGGCAGAAACCACGCCGCCCCTGCTCATTTACCAGAAGCACCAGGGCGTGCAATTGACGGTTGAAGGTAAGCAAGTGGCGTTGGAAATTATCCGCCACCATCGATTGCTCGAGTTGTTTTTACAACAAATCCTGGGATATGAATGGGAAGATGTCCACGCCGAGGCCGATCGTCTGGAGCACGTCATTTCGGAAGAATTTGAAGAGCGGATTGCGGCTGCGTTGGGCAATCCCAGCCACGATCCGCATGGCGACCCCATTCCCACGCGTGAGCTGGAAGTCCCGGTTTCACCAAATACACGTCTGAGCGAACTACGCCCGGGCGATCAGGCGGTGGTTCACCGGGTGGTCGACCGCGACCCGGAATTATTGCGTTATTTGAGCGAGATCGGCATGGTGCCTCAGGCTCAAATTAAAATCGTCGATTTTTCTCCGTTCGATGAGATTCTTCGTCTGGAAGTTAAAGGTATCGATGAAAGTATGGTGCTGGGACCACGCATTACCTACCAGATTTTTGTAGAGGTAAAATAAAGACAAAACAAAAACCGGGCTTCTCGAGGAGCCCGGTTTTTTTTATCTTCAGGGAATATACCGCAGTGAATATTTACAGAATAAACCGTCGTTGATCTGGTTCTTCAGACAGATATGCAGGAAGGTTGCACTGCGCAATGCTTCAGGTAATTCAAAAGCAACTTCCACCTGCCCGGTTTTCTTTACCTTCAATTTTCCAATTTTCACCCATTCAATTCCCGGCACTGCCAGATCGTCGATCTTGACCAGAAAATGGCTTTTCGGCGGGAAATTCACCGCCGTGATCACGAAGCCCTTGGCGGTATAGCGCACAGTGAAGTAAAGTGCATCAGTGGTTCCCCAATCGCCGATGCCTACCGGGCCCACTTTCGAGGTTTTAGGAATGCACAACCTTTGACCTACAAAAATGGTGTATGGCTCTTTCAGCTTATTGGCCTGCACCAGCTCGTTAAATTTCACCGAGAACTTGCGAGCGATGGAGTTTAGCGTATCATTTTTTTGTACTGTGTAATATTGCACGCAGGGAATTTCATCGGCTGCCCAGGCTGTGACGGGTGGTTTTAATGCCAGGAGCATACCAAGCAGGAAGATCAGGATCATCATCCAGCGTACCCAGCGCTGATCCTGAGGATAAGGTATTGCCGAGCGAGTGAACATAAAGGTGCCCTCCTGGTGATGGAAATTTGGAAAACTGCCTGAATCCATTATATGTCAGGACGAAGCAGAAACCAAATATGTTCCCGCCAGGAGGGCGAGTGAGGTGTGGAATTTAAAGCCCGATCAGTTCCAACAAACGGTCGCCCCATAACAATCCGGCGGCCAGCAGGATCCCGGCCAGGAAATGTAATTGGATGGTTGCCACATTGGCGCGCACCAGTGTACGACTGGCATATTCACGCAAAATGATGAAACTGGCGTACAACGCCAGGGGCAGGCTGGCCAGAAACAGGCTGGCGCCAACCGGTAAGAGGTTTACCAATACAGCATACAAAACCAGACCAAAGGCGCCGAGAAGGAGCAGGAAGTAGCCCCAGCGGGCACGTTGACGACCCAATGCGGCGACCAGGGTATATTTCCCCGTAGCGCGATCGGCGGCGACATCCGGAAATTCATTGATCCACAGAATCGCGGCGGTCAGCATTCCGATGGGAATACCCAGCAGGAACTCGACCCAGGTAACCCCCCCGGTCAGGGCATACACGGTACCGGCGACTGCCAGCGGGCCAAAGTTGAGCCCGGTGAAGAGTTCTCCCAGACCGCGCCGTGCGGACAGCCGCAAAGGCGGTGCGGTATAGAAGTAGGCCGAAAAGGCGCCCAGCAGACCTAAGAACAGGATTCCCGGACCAGCCAGAAAGGTCAGGGTTATTCCCAGAATGGCAGAAACCAACAACGCGCCTGAAGCCACACGAAACAGGGTTTTCTCATTGATCAAACCCAGTTCGATCGAGCGGCTGCCACCTGTATAGGGCAAAAAGTAATCATTGTTGATTACGTCGGTGCCCGATTTCCAGTCGAAATAATCGTTAAAGGTGTTGGCGGCAACATGCAGGCAAATCCCGGCGAAAAGGGTCAGGACGAAATTCAGCCAGGGAAATGGGGAAACCATACCGGTAGCCGCTACCCAGGCTGAACCAACCAGGATGGGAATGATGATGGCGGTCAGGAATGGCGCCCGGGCAATCACCAGCCAGGCGAAAATGCGGGCCATCAGGCTGATGTGGGGGGTGGCTTCTTTGACCGCAACATCGTCCAGTTCCTGAGTTATGCCACAATAGCCGATCTGCACTCCCCGACGGAAGGTAGGTGTGATGCGAATTTCAGCGGCGAATGGGGTGCCGTCGCGGCGGAGGAAAACGGTTCGTCCGCGAAATTCACCTTTTTCTCGTGCGATTTTCAACCAGTCGGGGACGTGTTCCAGCACAGTCAGACCGGGGGAAAATAAAGATATCCTTTTTTTGCCGATCACCTCGTCGGGGTGATAACCAAAAAGGATCTCTGCACCCCGGTTAAAGGTCTCGATCCGCCCTTCAAGATCACAGGTAATTACACTTTTGGGTTTGGGGGAGGTAGCCATTCCACACTCCTGGATTGAATTGGATCAGCCGATTATTGTGCTTTTGCGCACAAATTATATCAAATATATCGTATTAATCTACTAACATTTTCCTCTGCGATCCGTAGAATAGCTTATTCGGGATTTAAATTATTGTCAGAGGATATGATCGCGTTTTTGTAAATTGTGCCGAGCGCACAATAGTTGAATATTCTCAGCTACTAATGATGATCCACCTTTAGAAAACGGGATGATATGATCAAAATGAAGATTTTCTCTACTTCCACATTGTATACATCTACCTTTATCTCGTTTCCAAACCTCTATCTTAACTGAAGCAGGTATGATTCGGCTTTGATCGAGAGGAATTGCATCTACTTGTCGATTCTCTTCCTGGTCGTCGATCAATTCGAGTCGGAATTTAAACACTTTTCTTGAATCATTTTGTTCTATCCACGCATCAACCAGTCTGAATTTTCCGTTATACGTCCATATCCCTGGACGAATTTTTTCATAAACTTTTACTATTTCTGGTTTACTTCCTCTTTTATATTTTTGTGCTGCCTGGAAAAATAACCCATTTTGGGTTAATGAACCATTCGGATTGTGGATTGGTTGATCAACACTTTTAGGATCTGAGCCACCTCGGATTTTGGGAATGTCATGACCTTCATATATAAGCACTCTTCCTTCATCTTCGATCCGATCAGCATATGGCGCATTTTTTCGCAAACTCATCAAAATAACACTATATGAAGTTGATAGTCTATAGTTCATTCCTCTTTGAAGAGAAACACCCTCTTCGGCGCACATTTCAAGGTACGAAATAACATCACCGATCGCAAACATACGCAAAACTCCGTATATTACTTGTACCGTGAATGCCTGGATTGTTCATTTTATCCAAGTTATCTAATAAACCGGCGCAAATGAGATGCCCACCCATCGATGACACGCTGCTCTGGGCTGGATGACGCAAGGCGCAATCCGAAGACGCCAGCCAATCGGCATAACGTGTTCTGCGCCGGGTGCACATCAGCGCCCTGAGAAGCTGCTTTCAGGATGGCTTCAGCCAATTGATGCAGAGCCTGCAACGCCTGGGGGGTGTCCAGGTCGTTATCCAGCGCCTCTCGGAATTGGCGGTCCCAGGGTTCAGCCGAGATCGCTTCCCCTTCTCCGCCCGAAATTGTGGCTGCCTGGCGCAATCGCTGCGCTTGTTCGGCGGCTTGTGCCAGTTCATCCGGGTCATAATTCCAGGAGTGGCGGTAATGGTGATTCCCCAGGTAATAACGTAAGGTATCCGGCGTGTATTCCTGGAGCAAATCGCGCACCATCCTCAGGTTGCCCAGCGATTTACTCATTTTTTCACCCTGATAATACACCATGGCAACATGCATCCAGAAACGGACGAAAGGCTTTTTGCCCGTTACCGGCTCCAATTGAGCGATCTCACACTCGTGGTGTGGAAACATCAAGTCTGCCCCACCACTATGAATGTCAATCGTTTCTCCCAGCAGCCGGGAAGCCATCGCTGAACATTCGATATGCCAGCCGGGACGCCCCATTCCCCACGGGCTTTCCCAGGCCGGCTCATTTGCTTTCTGAGCCTGCCACAGGACAAAATCCAGGGGATGTTGTTTCAGTGGATCATCTGGAAAATTACCACGCTGGTTGGCAACGGGCAGCATTTCATCTCTATCCAGGCGGCTGAGTTTGCCAAACTCAGGCCAGGCATCCACCCGATAATATACATTACCCTGATTAACATAGGCCAGTTTTTGGTCCACCAGGCGTTCGATGATCTCGATCATCTCCGGGATAAAGTCCGTTGCGCGCGGAAGGTAATCCGGGGGACGGACATTCAATACCTGCATATCCTGAATAAAATGGGCAGTCCAACGATTACCCAGGGTTTGCCAGTCTTCACCTGTCTCACGCGCTTTACGCAAGATATCGTCGTCGATGTCGGTCACATTCTGAACATAGACGACGTGATAACCCTGTAATTCCAGATAGCGAATCAAAACGTCGTTGATCGTGTAAGTAAAAGCATGCCCTAAATGGGTGGTGTCGTAGGGAGTGATGCCGCACACATACAGTTTGACAGTGTCATTTTGTGGGGTAAAAGGCTGGATGGATTGGGTCAGGCCGGTGTATAGCTGCATGATCTTCCTTGAGTGATTGCCTACTGGCGCAGATGAACTGCATAATTTTACTCCTTCAGTGGAGCAACCTGCCGGATATGCACAGGTCAATCCCGCTCCACCCAACGTTCCAAACCGGCAGGCGGTTGGTATGCTTGCAGAGCGGCAAGCAAATTATCCGGTGTTTCGTCTTCCAGGAGCAATTGGCGATGTTCTGTGTAGATAAATCCCTCGCTGGAAGCATGCTCAACCAGAGCCAATAGCGGCTTGAAATATCCTTTGACATTCAGCAGACCAATGGGTTTGGCATGCAGGCCGATTTGCGCCCAGGTTAACATTTCAAACAACTCTTCAAACGTGCCAAAGCCGCCTGGAAGGGCAATAAAAGCATCAGCCAATTCTGCCATCCGTGCCTTACGCTGGTGCATGTTTTCCACGATTTCGATATGAGTGAGCCCATCGTGCGCCAATTGGGGAGTAAGAAAATGCCTGGGAATTACCCCAACCACCTCACCGCCAGAAGCCAGCACACCATCGGCTACCTGGCCCATTAATCCGGTGCGACCGGCGCCATAGATCAGGGTGTGACCCCGGCGTGCCAGGGAGACTCCCATCTGGTAAGCCGCAGATAAATAATCCCCATGGATTGAATCGGATGAGCCACAATATACACAGATATTTCGCATGAAACCAAATCTCCGCCACGACCGAATATTCAGCACTAATTATGCTATGATTACCGGCGCAAAAAATGGTGGGGCAACATTTACCGCCGTTCAGGCTGAATCATACACCAGCCTGGGATAAACCAGAAAGGTTTTTTATGCCGAGTGTATTCGTTTCCAATATATCAAAATCCTTCGGTAAAGTTCGGGCAGTCGACGAGGTTACGTTCGAAGTGCAAGAGGGAGAGCTTTTTGGTCTGTTAGGACCGAATGGCGCGGGTAAGACCACGACCATCCGCATTATCCTGGATATTTATAAACCAGACTCGGGTAGTATAAGTGTGCTGGGCGGCCCGATGAATGAAGCCAAGAAAAACCGGATCGGCTATATGCCGGAAGAGCGCGGTTTATATCAAGACGTCCCTTTAGAGCGTTGTTTGCTATATCTGGCATCTTTGAAGAATGTCGATCGAGCGGTCGCCAGAGAACGCCTGGAAGGTTACCTGGAAAAATTCGATTTGCAGGCTTATCGCAAAAAGAAAGTCAAAGAGTTGAGCAAAGGAATGCAACAAAAAGCGCAGATCATCGCTACTCTGCTGCACAATCCGGAGCTGATTATTATCGATGAGCCTTTCAGTGGGCTGGACCCGATCAATACCCGCCTGGTAAAGGACATGCTTCTTCAAATTCATCAGCAAGGCACCACAATCATTATGTCCACCCACCAGATGCACCAGGTAGAAGAACTATGCGACCGGATCTTGTTGGTGGATCATGGCCGGGTAATGCTGTATGGCGACCTGGATCAAATCCGCCGGCAGTTTTCAGGGCATGCCGTGTTGGTGCGCACGCGTGAGCCATTGCCTGCTCTTTCAGGCGTTGCTCACCATGAAGTGTATAACTCAGCGACCAAGCTGGTGCTCGAAGATCACATCCATCCCCAGGAAATTCTCCAGGAACTGGTCGCGCGCCAGCTCACTGTGGAACAATTTGAGATCGCCCTGCCAACCCTGGATGAAATTTTCATCCAGGTGGTCGAAAAACGGGAAAGCCAACCGGCATGAAAAAACTTTGGGCCGTGATCCGCTATGAATACACGCGCCACGTAATGCGCCGCGGCTTTCTGATTGCGGTGTTCAGTGTGCCTCTCTGGGTGCTGATAATTACAGTGGTGGGGGTTATCCTGGTGTGGGTAGAAGCAGATGACCGCGCCGTCGGATATATCGATCATTCAGGCATCCTGGCAAACCCTCAGCCCCTCCCCGAACGCGATTACCTGAGCCGCCCAATCCCATTGCTTGCCTTCGAAAATGAGAACTCCGCTCGCCAGGCGCTGGAAGCGGGTGATATCCAGGCTTATTACGTCGTTCCAGCCGATTTTTGGGAAAACGGTGAGCTACAGCTCTTTTTTATTGAAACCCCTGGTTCTATTGCGACAGAAGAATTCATCGATTTTTTACGGCTTAATTTGCTTTCTGATTTGCCCGCTGATATCAGAGAACGCGTAATCGAAGGCGCGGATGTCCATATTGTCACCCTCTCCGAAGAGTTGGAAGCTAGTGGATTCAGTGTGTTATTAAAATTGCTGGTACCGGCCTTTTCCGGAATGACTATGATGATCGCGATTTTTACCAGTTCGGGATATTTAATGCAAGCTGTGGTAGATGAAAAAGAAAACCGCACCATGGAAATTTTAATCACCTCTGTTTCCCCATCACAAATGATGGCAGGAAAGGTGATCGGCCTGATCGGAGTTGGTCTGACCCAAATTCTGGTTTGGCTGTTGATTGGCCTGGCAGGCTTGACATTCTTAATCAGGGTGAATCCGGTATTTTCCGCCGCATTGATCAATCCAGGCAACCTGGGTCTGGCGATAGGCATGATCTTTCCCGCCTTTGTCATGATTTCAGCGCTCATGGCTGCGATTGGGGCTACCGTGACAGAAGCCAGGGAAGGCAGCCAGATCACGGGGCTGGTTACCCTGCCGGTCATGTTGCCCTTCATGTTTTTTGGCATATTGATCGAACAACCAAATGGCATACTGGCGCTGGCGATGAGTTTTTTCCCGCTAACCGCCCCCCTGTCGATGATCATCCGGGCAAGTTTCACGGTAATTCCCACCTGGCAAATCCTGACCAGTGAGATTATCCTGGTACTTTCTGCAGCAGGTTCGCTCTGGCTGGCAGGGAAAATTTTCCGCCTGGGTATGTTGCGTTATGGACAAAGGGTACCGGTACGCGAAATTCTACAGATTTTTCAGCCCGCACGCCTGCGCGTGAACGGGGGCAAAGATGAATAAAATTAAATCGATCCTGGTACAGGAAATCCTCAACCTGGTGAGCCGTTTTTCGTTCTGGTTCGGCGCAGTTGGGGTGCCGCTCATTGGATTTACCATATACGCAGGTGTATCGCTTGTGAACAATTCCCAGGACGGAGATCAGAATGTCGCCAGCACCCTGATCCAATCCCTGGCGACTGCGCCAGAAGAGTTGCCGGTAGGGTATATTGACCGGGCGGGGTTGATTCAAGTCTTTCCCCCCGATGTTGATGAAGCCGGGTTTATCGCTTTTCCGGATGAAAAAAGCGCCTTGGTTGCCCTGGAAGAGTTCGAAATTCTCGGGTATATCACCATCGCCGAAGATTACATAAACACCGGGGAAATGGTATTTACAGCCGACCAGTTCAGCTTAGAAACGGTTGAAGTTCCCAATATACTGGAGCGAGTCATCCAATATAACCTGCTGGGACAGGATCTGCAACGGTATGATTGGATCATTGCATCCCCGCAGGTGAAAGAAGTTTCACTTTCTCCCGCGCCGGCCCGAGACCAGGACAATGCTCTGACCTTTTTCCTGCCTTACGCGGTCACCCTGCTGTTTTACATATTGATCATGGGTTCTGCCACGCTGATGTTAAACAGCATCGGTAAAGAAAAGGAAAATCGAATCATTGAAATACTGATGGTTTCGGTTTCCCCTACCCAGCTGTTGAGCGGCAAGATGATTGGGCTGGGTTTGGTCGGCCTTTTCCAACTTGTAATTTGGGGCGGCAGCGCTTATTCCTTGCTCTGGCTTTCCGGCAGGGCATTTAATTTACCCCCAGAATTTCAGCTAGCACCCAGCATTTTAGCCTGGGGTGTGGTGTTTTTCATCCTGGGATATATATTGTATGGATGCCTGATGTCCGGTCTGGGAGCGCTGGTGCCCAATATACGCGAGGCATCGCAGGTTTCTTTCATTATTGTCCTGCCCATGTTAATCCCCCTGATCACGATATCGGTGTTGATTCGTGCGCCAAATGGTGGGCTGGCTGTGGGATTAAGCCTGTTTCCGTTAACTTCGCCGGTGACCATGATGCTGCGTCTGGCAGCGACCAGCGTGCCCGTATGGCAGATCTTACTTTCAATATTCATTTTGTTGGGGGCGGTGTTTCTGGCAATCCGTGCGGCAGCCGGTATGTTCCGGGCGCAAACTTTGCTTTCCGGCCAGAAGTTTAGTTTGAAAACTTTTCTCCTGGCGCTTGCCGGGCGGTAAAACAACTGGTGCTCAACCGAATATCAACCGCACCCCAAGGATAATCAGCATCAACAGAACCAGGGTGCGAAAAAGAGGCGGGTGAATAAAACGCTCCAGGGCTAAACCGGCAAGAACACCCAATCCAACGGCTGGCAGAGTGACCAGAAAATCACGCCAGACCAGGGGGGTCAGGTTTCCCCCCGCCAGGTGGCTGATCGCCACCAGAAAACTATTAAGCAAGAAGAAACCTTGCAAATTACCTTTGAATTCGGCCGGTTCCCAGGCGCGGCAATCCCCATAGATGATCACGGGCGGGCCGGAGGTATTGTACGCGCCGCCAAGCATTCCGGCGGCGAATCCGAAAAGATATCCCCACCCTGGCCTCTCTAAAGGCGGAAGTCTGAAACGTAGGAGGGCATAAAGCGCGTACCCGGCTATAACCAGCCCGAGCAAAGTCATGGTTAACTGCTCGTCTACCTTTTTTAAGTACAAGACTCCCAGCGGGATACCTGCGACCGAAGCCAACGCGACGCGCCAGATATTCTTTATCTTTACAGCCTGGCGGTAATAAGCCAACAACCCGGTCTCAAGCACCAGGGTCATAAAAGCTACCAGAGGGGCAGCGGTCTGAATACCGAGCAAGGGGGTAAGAGCTGCCATGGAGACTAACGCCGAGCCAAACCCCACCAGACTCTGGGTAAAGGCGGCGACGAAGATGATGGCGATTAACAGGGCATCTTGCATGGTTGCGAAGCTGGAAAGGTCAGGGGGTGGCGCCGACAAAGTTCAGGGCATACAGGGCATCCTCGTAATCAGGTCGAGCTTCCAGCGCCTGCCTCCACAGGCGAATGGCTTCATTCAGGTCAGGTTCGGACTGGCGATAATACGCCCAACCACGCCATAAAAGGGCTTCTTCGGAATTGGGGGTACGCTCCAGGGCATATTCGGTCAGGGCAATCAATTCGTCGATCCGCCCGGTGTGAAAATAGGCGAAAAATGGCCCAAACTGATAACGCAACATCCGCTGAGGCAAACCCAGGGTGCGCGCCTGATCGTAAGCGCGCGCGGCTTCGCTGTATTGGCCAAAATAAACCAGGTTCGAACCGAGGTTAAACCAGGCAAAGGCATCCTGGGGATCGGCTTCCGTTTCCGCGCGTGCAACTTCCAACGCATGCTGCCGGTTAGCATCGATATCCCAGTGTGGGCCTAAAATGGCGCGTACGGTTTCTTCCTGAGGGGGTAGATAAAGCAAAATATAAACCCGGTTGAAGATTTGCCAGTTTTCGTCCAACTTTTCGTAGGAAATTACCTGATCCGGTCCGTAAAAGGAATCCTGACCGGTGAAGGTTTGCGAGGCATCATCATACCCGGTCAGCAACATGTAGTGGGCAGCCCACAGATCATCGTTCGGCCAGAAAGGTTCTTCGAAGACGAAACTCTCTTCGATCATCACCGGAATTCCGGCTGCCAGAAATTTCTTGAGCAACTCCAGATCCCCTCCTACCCGAAATTCGGCATTTAACCAGCCGGCGCGCGTGCGTACGTAATAGACCAGTTCTTCGACGTTGACATTACGATCTTCACGGATGGGTTTGATCAGGTCGGAAATGGCGAACTGGTCGCCTTCCCAGCCAAAATAACGCAGATGCATCGCCAGGGCCGCCGGGCCGCAATTATTGATATCCTGTTTTTCCCAGGCGGGAGCAGGCAGGCTGACAGCTTCCGGCAAAGGTGTGGGGGAAGGTGATGGCGTAAGGGTTGGCCCCGGAGTCGGGCTGGGAGGAGGCGCAGGACTGGCAGTGGGAGTGCTTACCTGTGGTTCCGGCAGTTTGGCTTCCGCAACAGGAGTAGGAATTGGGCGCGCGGGGTTGATCACTCCACGCAGATAGGTTTGCAGGAAATCAATCCGCCAGGATAATCTTTGTTTTACCGGAGGGAGACTGTAGAGCACAAACGCCAAAATCAGCAGGCCGCCGGCGAGCAGCATAATACGGGATACCGATAATTTTCGCATGCGCCGTATTCTACCATCGGAGTAAGAACCCGATTTTTTACTTGCGTTGGCCCATGCCTGCGGATGCAGAAACTGACCCCAGGCAGGTTCACATTTTCAGGTCATTTTGATGACCACCATTCCCAGGGTGTGAGCGGCCGCATCAGCCTGATCGGCCATGTTCGAGACATGCCGGTACACTTCCCGGCGGCGCAAATATTCCATGACCTGTTTGAAATTCTTGGCCTTAGTGAATAAATCGGCAATCGCCTCCCGATATACTTGCTCGACCTCGCTTTCCAGTTTACGCGCCCGGCGGGCATGCTCCAGCGCTACCATGGGGTTTTCCTGCAAGCGCAGCATCGCTACTGCCATCTCCTCCGCAGCCTTACGATTCAAGGTAATCATCGTTTCCAGATACTGGTCGGATACAACCTCCAGCAACACCATTTCTTTGATGGTGGAATGAGCGTAATCCAGCATTTCATCGATATGTTGCGAAATATTGTAAATATCCTCCCGGTCGAGTGGAGTGATGAAGGTTTTAAGCAACTCATCGATCAGAATGCGCCGCACTTCGTCGCCTTCATATTCCTTCTGGCGCACCTTTTCGATTGATTCCTCCGTCAGGTCGTGAATGCAGGTTTCGAGGATATTCAGCCCTTTGGCGGTGATATCGCTCTGGCGGATAAGCAGGTCAATAAATTTATTGCTTTTATTTCTGCCCGATAGTGTGGAGATGCTCATCTTGGATATACTCCTTGAGGTTAGCCGGGGTATCGCTTCAAAATGCCATAATCTGATTCAGCCAACTCCGCTTGTGATCTGCACAAAGAATTTTCTGGCCTACAAATTACCTTAAGCGCCGTACCAGCCAATCAAACGAAAGATTAGCAGGTACAACAACGCAGCCAATCCGGCAGTAGCAGGGATGGTCAGCAGCCAGGCGAGCAGGATATCGCGGATTATTCCCCAACGCACCTGTGAAATCCTCTGCGCAGAGCCGACGCCGATAATCGACGAGCTGACTACCTGCGTGGTACTAACCGGTCCTCCCAGCAACGAAGCGGAGAGAATCACCCCGGCAGATCCGATCTGCGAAGTCAGGCTGTGGATTGGGCGGATTTTATAAAACTTTCCACCCAGGGTATGGATAATGCGCCATCCACCCAGAGCAGTACCTAATGCCATGGCAGAAGCAGAAATCAGCACCACCCATAAAGGCACATAAAACTGATCCTGGAAACCCAACACCACCAGACCCATGGTGATCACACCCATAGTTTTTTGGGCATCATTGGCGCCATGGCTCAATGCCAACGAAAGAGCGGTGGGGATTTGAGCGTAACGAAAAACAGTATTGATGCGCGGTGAAGCTTTTCGAAACAATAAAAACATCAGGCGCATGAATAACGCACCGGTCACAAAACCAACCAGAGGGGAAAAGAAAAGCGCTACAGCCACTTTGATCAGACCAGAAGTCTGGATAACCATCAGACCCGAGCCCACTGCTACCGCTCCGAGCAGACCGCCAATCAAAGCATGGGATGAACTGGAGGGTATGCCAAACCACCAGGTGAGCAAATTCCAGAGAATTGCGCTCGCCAATGCTGCCAGCACCACCTGGATGGTAAGGGCATGCGCCGGGGCGATCTCATTACCAATCGTGGTGGCTACCGCGACACCAAATAAGAGAGGGCCGGCGAATACTCCCGCCGCGGTCAGGATCAATGCGCCGCGCGGGTGCATGGCGCGGGAAGAAATCATGGTAGCAACCACGTTGGCGCTATCGTGAAATCCGTTTAGAAAATCAAATATCAGCGCAAGCGCGGTTAAGATCACGACCAGCGTAACAGCATTCATCTTGTCTCCCGTTGTACTGCCAGCAGGCCTGCCTTCCCCGTAAAACCTGTCAAGAGCCATCCAGTAAATCACGGGGAGCAAACAGCCCTGGAAGAATTATCGCCAGGGCTGCAGGTTTTCTTTATCCTATCATAATCTGAGTTTTCAACCTTTGCCATTCCGGATATTGATTTATGAACCAGCCAGGTTATAAAACCAAAATGGTATAATTACCGCCTATGAAATCTGACCAGAAGTATCACATTTGGACTGCCGGCTGCCAGATGAATGTTGCCGATTCGCAACGCGTGGCATCTGCGCTGGAACACCTGGGATTCCACGCCACCCCCAGCGCCGAAGAAGCAGACGTGATTGTGATGAACACCTGCGTGGTACGGCAAAGTGCGGAAGACAAGGCGGTGGGGCGCCTGTTTTCTCTGCGTCCTTTGAAAGAGAAAAACCCCAATCTGGTGATCAACCTGATGGGTTGCATGGTGGGTGTAAAAGGCGCCGAACAACTGCGCAAACGCTTCGATTTTGTGGATGTGTTTTCTCCACCCTCCGATCCATTACCCCTGGTGGAGTTTCTAAGCCAGGACGAAACCCGCAATCTGGAAGCGGATGAAGTGTCCCGGCGCTTTGCTTTGATGGATGGCGACCTGATCCTGCCCCTCGAAGAGCGCAATCGGTTGGTTTCCGCGCATATTCCGATCGTGTATGGCTGCTCGCATGCCTGCACGTTCTGCATCATCCCCTACCGGCGCGGAGTGGAACGCAGCCGACCGGTCGGAGAGATTGTGGCCGAGGCGCGCGCGTTGGTCAGGCAAGGCGTCAAAGAGATCACCCTGCTGGGACAGATTGTCGATCGTTACGGTAAGGATATTCCCGATGGGCCATCCTTAGCCGACCTCCTGCGGATCGTTCACGATGTGGAAGGACTGGAGCGCATCCGCTTCCTGACCTCCCATCCCAACTGGATGAACGCCGAGCTCCTGGAAACCGTGGCGGAACTGCCCAAGGTGATGCCGCATATCGAAGTGCCGGTGCAGGCGGGGGATGACGAAGTCCTGGGTAATATGCGCCGCGGCTACACCGCCGATGATTATCGCCAACTGGTGGAAAAAATCCGGGCACGCATTCCCGGGGTGTCGATAGCCACGGATATTATTGTTGGCTTTCCAGGTGAGACTGCGGAACAATTCCAGCGCACCTACGATCTGCTGGAAGAGTTGCGCCTGGATGTGGCTCACCTGGCGCGATATTCTCCGCGCCCCGGCACGGTATCCGCACGCCGCATGCCCGACGACGTGCCAGACGAGGAGAAATGGCGTCGCTTCCGCCTGCTGGAAGAACAGCAGGAACGTATTGTGGGCGAGATCAACAGCCGCTACCTCGGCGAGACCGTAGAAGTGTTGTTCGAAGAGCAGGTACGCGGGCGCTGGAAAGGGCGCACCCCTACCAATAAGCTGGTGTTTGTGGAAAGCGAGACCGATTTGCGTGGTTGCCTGGAGAAAGTACAGATCACCTGGACCGGTCCCTGGTCGATGATTGGCCGTTTACCCGGCTTACCGGTCGCGTCGTTGTTCGAAATAGAAACCATCAACCTGAATGACTGAACGTGTATAAGCTGAAGGGAACCTGACACCTCCCGAATTTAATGTTCGGGAGGTGTCATTTCTTTTAGCGAAGTAGTAAGAAATCCGTACAGTTGTTTTCTCGCCGCTCCCGTTGTACACTTGTGAGTACCAGAAAAGGAGTGAATGGTGAGGCAAACTTATCGATTCCTGATACCAGGCGTGTGGTTCATCGTGCTATTTTTGTCGGGATGTAATTTTCCAATGTTCAACCCGGCCGAACCAAACCCTGGTTTGATTTATACGAGCGCTGCCGAGACTCAAAATGCCAATGCCACCTTATTGGCACAACCGAGACCCACGATTACATTTGCCTTCACCTTTCAGCCCACCTCCTCACCTGCACCTCAGGCCACGACTCCCCCTGCGCCTACAGCAACGACCAGCGCAGCTACACAGGCGGGTGGATCGCCAACCACGGGCAGTCTCTGCGATCGAGTGCGTTTTGTACGCGACGTGACTGTGCCAGATGATACCGAATTTTCACCGGGTGAGCGCTTCATAAAAACCTGGCGTTTGGAAAATGCCGGGACTTGCAACTGGAGCGGAGACTATACGCTGATCTTTGTTGAAGGCGAACGGATGGGCGCGCCGGTAGAATTGAAGTTGACCGACCGGGTGATTGAGCCGGGGGAGCAGCTGGATGTCTCGGTGGAAATGACCGCCCCACAAGACCCCGGCACCTACCAGGCAGATTTTCAGATCCGTAATGCCAGTGGAGCATTATTTGGCACCGGCGAGAATGCCGACAATACCTTCTGGGCGCGCATCCGGGTAACAGTTCCGGGAGGTATGCGGATGGACCTGATCGCCCGCGCTTCCGAGGCGGATTGGTTCGTGGAAACCGGCAGCGATGAAGAAACCCTGCCGTTTAACGGCGATCCGGATTCGTTTCTCGGATTCGCCGGTATCGTCGACCAGCGACTGCAGGAAGATGGGCGAACCTCAGCAAAAATCCTGGCTACTTTCCCCCCGGCAGGCGGTGGAGAGATTTTTGGTGAATACCCGCCGTTTGAAGTCCAATCTGGAGATCTTTTCCGCGGGCGGGTGGGTTTTTTGGCGGATAGTGGTGGGGACTGTGGCCCAGGAGAGGTCACATTCAGGCTACTGGCTCTGGTCGCGGGAGAGCGCAGGGAATTGGGGGAATGGCACAAGGAATGTAATGGACGGTTGCAACCGGTGGAAATAAACCTGTCTGGTTTGCGCGGGCGCACCGTCATCTTCGTTCTCGAAGTGGATAGTGAAGGCGCGGCTGCCGGCGATCTGGCCTTCTGGTCGTCGATTCGTGTGGAGCGCTGATTCCGGTCACTGTCTATTACCATGTCGCTGAAAGAAAAAATCGTCCAAACCGCACACACCTTGGGTTTCGAGCTAATCGGGGTAACCACACCACAACCTCCAAAAACCTATGCGGTATTCGAGCGCTGGCTGGCCGCCGGTCGCCATGGTGAAATGGGTTACCTGGCAACGCCCCGCTCACGTGAACGGCGCGCCGACCCACGGCAAATCCTGCCTGGCTGCCGCTCTATCCTGGTGCTGGGTGTACGGTATGCCAAACCCGACTCCCCACCAGGCTCACCGGGAAAGAACCCAAACCCACGCGGCAGGGTGGCAGCGTATGCCTGGGGATTGGATTACCATGACGTTTTGATCGAGCGGCTGGAGCAGTTGCACACCCACATCGAAGCAATGGTGGAGAAACCGGTGCCAG
>JAGUYX010000026.1 GCA_020061145.1 Anaerolineales bacterium
CGGGGTATTAATGTTAAAGAAACTCGTCCCCAGAGGGTCCAATTCCTGAATTTTATCCCAGTCGAAATAATGCACCCGCACCTGATCATGAAAGCTGATAGCACGCCTCAATCCATTATGGATGGCTGCTTCGATCGGCGCAAGGCAGGTCTTGCGATACACCGCCCGGAATGGCTCTAACTCTTTCGGATCATGCAGGCGTGGGATAACGACATCGGCCTCTGCAGCCATTTCGAGCATAGTTTCCATTATACGGCGGTTGATAAACGGCATGTCGCAGGCAAACACAAATACCAGCTCATTTCTGGCGTAAGTCAGTGCTGTTAACAGCCCGCCCAGAGCGCCGATCCCCGGGAGCACATCGGAATACACAGGCAAGCCAAAGTGGGCATAGTTTTCCGGTTGGTTGGAGATCATGAAAACATCTTCGCCCATTGACTGGGTCTGATCGATAATCCATTGAACCAAAGGTTTGCCCCCTAAGGGTAATAAGCCTTTGTCGGTGCCCATCCGGGTGGACATTCCACCCGCCTGAATGGCAATGCTGACCTCGTGCTTCGATGCAGGATGATCATTTCTGTTAATAATGCGCATAGCCAATTAACCCTAAAAACGTCCTTATCTCAAAAACCATTCATAAATACACTCAACGCACGATGTCCATTCTGAGCCAAATCGCCTGACAATGTTTTTTCCTCTCGCCTGGCACGCAATATCAAACCATTAGAATTTACACGTCGACCATCAGGCCGTCATATGCCACATCATAACCATATTGTCTTGCATAAACTACCAGTTCCGGGTGAGGGGGGTTGCTGTCGTGGGCAATATGAGTAGCATATACTCGACCCTCGGGCTTCAAAATTCCTTCTATTCGTACTCGTTTTGCATATTCGCTGACCTGAAAGGCGCTCAAATGATCGTCGCCATGCTCGCCGGGTCCATAGGTGTGATCAAGGATCACCACATCAAATTTCATGTCGAAATGATGCAATGCCTGCCAGGTCCGTTCAAACAGAGTTGCGGTATCCGTACCGTAGAACAGGGATTGGCTGTTTTCTTCAATCGAGTATAACATTGCCCCCAATCCTGGCGCATGATTGGCAGGGAAGGCAACCACCCGGTATCTGCCAACTGGTAACGGTCGCAGTGGGGCAATTTCGTGAAATTTAACCTTCAAGCGCCTCTCTGTCTCCGGTGATAAAAGAGGATAATCAGCCAGGTCACGTTCGAAGGTCTCCGCCGCATGCTGTAAGGTTTCCGCTGAAGCATAAAAATTCAAGACCGGCGCGTTGATCACGCCATATTCCGGGCTGCGAGACAATAAATGGGAGACATCCAGGTGATCAGCGTGTGGATGAGTCTGCAGGCAGTAACGCACGCTTGTCAGTGGACAGTTGAGAAATTGTGCCACGGCCATGATGTCGGGTCCGAGGTCAATCAACAAATCGTCATTGACCAGGATGGCTGATCTTTTTCTCAGGCTGGGCCCACCCAGCAGGCGTGCTTTTTGGCAATTCTCGCAGTTGCAAAAGGCTTCCGGATAAGCGTTCGCTGCCGAAGTTCCGAGGAAGGTAATTTTCATCGCATGGATTATCTTTGCACAGGTCTGATCCTGACCGCGCACACCTTGTATTCTGGTATCTTCGCCACCGGGTCCAACGCCGAATTGGTCAGCTCGTTGATTGGCGCTTCTGGGAAGTGGAAGTTGGCATACACCATCCCCGGCGGGACACGCCCGGTTACCCAGGCTCTTGCCTGCACCTCGCCTCGTCGACTGGCGAGAGTGATCGAGTCGCCATCTACGATTTGGTATTCACATGCATCTTCCGGATTGATTTCCACCAATGACTCCGGATAAACTTCCAGCAACTGAACTACCCGGCGGGTCATCTCACCGCCATGCCAGTGATACAAAACCCGACCGGTGTTAAGGATCAGGGGAAATTCATCATCCGGCATCTCAGCGGGTGGGATGTGCTCTACCGGGGAAAATAATCCCAGGCCTCGGGAAAAGCGGTTGGCGTGTAAGATAGGCGTACCGGGGTGATTCGCCTCCGGGACCGGCCAGAATAACGCTTCGCCTGCCTTCAAGCGGGCGTGGGTGACCCCGTGATAAATCGGCGTCAGCGCTGCGATTTCTGCCATAATTTGCTCTGGTTTCGTATAGTCCCACTTACCGTATGGTGCATCAACGTTTTGGCCGCGGTGTTTCAGGGTTCGCCTGGCAAGTTCGGTAGTGATTTGCCAATCCTGCCGCGCATTACCGGGAGGCTCCACTGCCGGATTTACCATTTGAATGCGGCGTTCGGTGTTGGTAAATGTGCCCGTTTTTTCTGCAAAGCTCACCCCGGGCAATAAAATATCTGCATATTCAGACGTTTCTGAAGGGAAAATCTCCTGCAGAAGAACCAGCTCAGCATGCTCCAGGCAATGGCGAACATGCCGGGTATCCGGGTCGGTCAATACCGGGTTTTCTCCCAGTATATACAGGGCGCGAATATTTCC
>JAGUYX010000261.1 GCA_020061145.1 Anaerolineales bacterium
ATTCTTACTGCAGCAGACATATCAAACACCTGTAATCTGCCCCGGTCGGTGACAAACTTTCGGCATTATATCAAAGATTTTGGTGCAAGAAGTAGTCCAAAGGTCATTTTGAATTAGATTCAGCAATAATTAATCCGGTAACGGAACAATTGACTTTTACATGGGGGAAAGGTTATGATCTTTCTCTTGAATTTTTCTGTTCAGCTTAGTATAATACCACAATATATGAGCAATTATTCAGATATTAGGATGTGCCTTTATGTTGAAGCCAGGTAATGTGACCCTGATAGAGCAGCAACAGGCTGACCAGCTGGCGGAACTATTCAGAGCTTTGAGCGACCCAAGCCGCTTAAAAATTCTCGCCGCCCTCGACCTGGGTGAGTTAAATGTGGGCGAAATTGCCAGTCTGGTTGAGATCAGCGAATCTGCAGTTTCCCATCATTTGCGCGGCTTACGCCAGATGCGCCTGGTTAGCGCACGCAGGGAAGGCCGGCAGGTGTTTTATGCCCTGGATGACGAGCACATCTCGAAACTCTTTCATTTAGGATTGGATCACGTCTTGCATGGATGAGGCGCATGGAAAAATACATTCTAAATAACCTGGACTGCGCAGATTGCGCTCTGAAAATTGAACGGCATTTACAGGCCAGCCCGGAAATCAATGTTGCCCGGGTAAATTTCGCCACAGCCACCCTGACCATAGATTCGACTGACCGGGAGTGGATAACCCGGCGAATCCAGGAAGTGGAGCCCGAGGTGAAGCTTGTTCACCTGCAGACGGATAATTCGCACGAGCTTGCCGAATCAAAGCTCAGCCAGCTTCGGACGCCGATGCGCATACTCCTGTCAATTCTGTTGTTCCTGATCGGTTTGCTCTACCACGATGAGCTGCATGCCACGCCATACCAAATGGGTGAATGGCTGGTGATGGTTCCGGCATATTTGCTCAGCGGTTATCCGGTGCTATTGGGTGCCTTGCGCAATATCCGTCGCCGGCAAATCTTCGACGAACACTTTTTAATGACCGTCGCCACCCTGGGTGCCTGGGCGATCCATGAAGTGCCGGAAGCTGTCGGGGTGATGATCTTTTACATGGTGGGGGAATACCTGCAAGAATTATCTGTGAATCGTTCCCGCCGCTCGATTAAATCATTACTTGCCATCCAACCGGAAAATGCCAGTCGTTTACTTGGCAGCCAGGTGGAAACCATACCTGTCGAACAGGTTCAGCCGGGAGATATTTTGTTGATCCGGCCTGGCGAACGTGTGCCGGTAGACGGCCTGATCCTGGAAGGTAGCTCCCAGGTGGACACTTCCGCCCTGACCGGAGAGTATACCCCGCGCCGGCTTGGGCAAGGCGATGAAATCCTGGCAGGTATGATTCTACAAGACGAAATGCTGCGAGTACGCGCTACTCGCCCAGCGGCTGAATCGTCCATTGCCCGCATCCTCGACCTGGTTGAAAACGCTGCGTTACGCAAAGCGCCGACTGAGCGATTCATCACGCGTTTTGCACGGTATTACACACCGCTGGTAGTTGGCCTGGCAGCTGGAATTGCCATCTTGCCGCCAATTTTCCTTCCCGGAGCGACGTTCAACGAATGGTTGTACCGTGCGCTGGTTGTGCTGGTGATTTCCTGCCCTTGCGCCCTGGTTGTGAGCATACCTCTGGGTTATTTTGGCGGAGTCGGTGCGGCTTCTCGGAATGGCATCCTGGTCAAAGGCTCCAATTATCTGGATGTCCTCGCCGGGGTAAAATCGGTGGTTTTCGATAAGACCGGCACGCTTACAAAGGGAGAATTCAAGGTAACCCAGGTGAAGCCGGTAGAATCAGGCAACCCACAGGAACTCCTGGCATTGGCGATGCAGGCTGAGCTATATTCCACCCACCCTATCGCCCGATCCATTCGACAGGCAGGGGAGCTGCAGGGAATTCATGTTTCCCAGGAAGGGCTTACCAGATTTACGGAAATCCCCGGTCAGGGCATCATCACCCATTCGAACGGGGATATTTTGCTCGCAGGTAATGAAACCATGCTGCATGAACGTGATGTGCCTCACCCGGAGTGCGAAATTCCCGGAACCATCGTGCATGTTGCCAGGAATGGAGATTACGCCGGTTATTTGCGCATCGATGATGAGCTGAAATCAGATGCGCCTCAGGCAATCCAGGGATTACGCAAGGTTGGTGTGGATCGTATCTGGATGCTCACCGGCGACCAGCCTGAAAAAGCCGCACTTATTGCCACAAACCTTGAACTGGATGGCTATAAAGCCGGTTTACTCCCCGAAGATAAAGTTAATGCCCTGGAGGAACTTATTTTGCATGAGAAACCACGCCGCGGCCGGCTGGCCTTCGTCGGGGATGGGATTAATGATGCCCCCGGTCTGGCTCGGGCAGATGTGGGGATTGCCATGGGAGCGCTGGGCTCTCAGGCGGCAATTGAGACCGCGGACGTGGTAATCATGAGCGACGCGCCATCACGACTGGTGGATGCTATCCGGATTGGACGAAAAACCCGGCGGATTGTCTGGCAAAACATCGTTCTGGCGTTGGGAATCAAGGTATTATTCATCATTCTGGGCATTGGCGGTGAAGCCAGTATGTGGGAGGCCGTTTTTGCCGATATGGGTGTGGCCTTGCTGGCGATTCTCAATGCAGTGCGGATTTTCAGATAAATTCAAGTGTATTCTCAAAGTCAAACAGGTATGAATCCGACCGAATCACCGAATAAGCTGGCAGATAAGCTGCAAGAAGAAGGGGAAAAAACCATCCAGTTTTTCCAGGCCTTACCCGAGTCAACCTGGGGGATAATCCTGTATGAGGATGGCGCGACCTGGCGGGTACGGGATATCCTGGCTCATTTTGTCGCCACAGAAATTGCCATACCGCTGATCTTGCGCGATATTATCCAGGGTGGTGAAGGCGTTCCGGAGGGTTTCGATCTCGATGATTACAACCGCCGCCATGTCAGCGGGCTGGAGAATTTCAGCCGGGAGGAATTGCTTACCAGATTTGCCGACCTGCGCGGCCAGACTGTTCGCCTGGTCAGGTTACTCTCCGAACAAGATTTGCTCCGCACCGGAAGGCACCCTTTTTTGGGAGTCTCTCCCTTGGTGGACATGATCAAGCTCATGTATCGCCATATTCAAATCCATCAAAGAGATATCCGCAGAGCAGTTAACGCCTCCTCCCCTTGAGAGCAGTCCAGATACACTCCTTGAGATACCGGTTTTCTGGACATTTTTCCCGAAGCGTTATAATCCGGATTGTAGCAGTCTGTCTGCTGTATCTAAACGCGGAATACGAGGTAACGATGAAGGACAAGCTTTACAACCTTTACCGGATGGTTGATCTGCGACTTACCAATTGGATGGCCAGATACAGCATCTTGATCCTGCGGATTGCCTTAGGGATAATCTTTTTCTGGTTTGGGTTCATTAAATTCTTCCCTGGGTTAAGTCCCGCGGCTGACCTGGCTACCTCCACAATCGAGAGACTGACCTTTGGCCTGCTTTCCCCCCAGTCTGCGTTGATTCTACTGGCAATCTGGGAAAGCCTGATCGGTCTGGGCTTGATTTTCGGGGTTTACTTACGAGCCACGTTATTACTGCTTTTCGTTCAGATGCTCGGCACCATTACCCCGGTTTTCCTGTTCCCGGGAGAGGTTTTTCAGGTTTTTCCTATCGCTCCTACGCTGGAAGGCCAGTATATTATTAAAAATCTGGTATTGATTGC
>JAGUYX010000002.1 GCA_020061145.1 Anaerolineales bacterium
GCGAGCTGCGCCAGGACGGGCAGATCGACCGGGCAGCAGCGGCGGCGCGGGGCGCGGTGCGCCAGCGCCCGGATGCCTGGATGCCGGTGCTGTATATGCGCCTGCGCAGCGGCCGCCTGTGGTACGAGCCGGGCTTCAGCGGGGAGCGCGCCGAATTCGAAAAGTGGCCGGCGATTTTACGCAGCATTCAAAAGCGGTTATGCACCCCGATTCTCGGGCCGGGGTTGTACGAGTCGCTGCTGGGCTCGCAGCGGGATATCGCCCGGCGCTGGGCCGAGCAGTATAACTATCCCCTGGACCCCAACGAACGCGATTCCATGCCCCAGGTCGCCCAGTTTCTGCAGGTCAACCAGTACGAGCATGCCCCCCTGGACGAGCTGGATGAATACAGCGTGCGCGCCATCCGCCAGGCGTATGGAGAGCAATTGCCGGAAGAATTGCGCCAGGGGCCGGTTTCGCTGGACGAGCTGATCGTCTTCGCCGGGCGCCGGCGCTGGGAGAACCAGCCGGACGATCCCTACCGCCTCCTGGCGGCGCTCCCGCTGCCGGTGTATATCACCACCAATTACACCAACCTGCTGGAAGCCGCCCTGACCGACGCCGGGCGCCAGCCGGAAGTGCTGCTCTGCCCGTGGAACGAAACGGTGGAGCTGCTCGAAACGGTTTACGACCGGGAGCCGGGTTATTATCCCTCGGTGGAGCGCCCGCTGGTGTACCACATGTTCGGCCGGTTTACCGAGCCGGATTCGGTGGTGCTTGCCGAAGACGACTTTTTCGATTTCCTGATCGGCGTCACCCGCAACCAGGACCTGATCCCGGAGGCGGTGCGCCGCGCCCTGACCGATACCGCCCTGCTTTTCCTGGGCTTTCAACTGGACGACTGGCAATTCCGGGTGCTGCTGCGCAGCATCCTTTCGCAGCAGGGGGGCATGCGCCGGGCGCGTTACCCGCATATCGCCGCCCAGCTCGAGCCGGAAGAAGAGCGCACCCTGGAGCCGGAACGGGCGCGCCGCTACCTGGAAAATTACTTCTCCCAGGCCTCGCAAATCAGCCTTTATTGGGGCGCGGTGGATGATTTCGCCCGCGACCTGTTCAAACGCTGGCAACTGCAGCCCGCTTAAGCCCCATGGATTTACCTAACCCGCGCCCCAACCCCTTTGTCGGCCCCCGGGCATTCCAGACGGGCGAGGCCCTTTACGGCCGCGACCGCGAAACGCGCCAGCTGGTCGACCTGCTGATCGCCGAGCGGATTGTGATGCTGCACTCGCCTTCGGGCGCAGGGAAAACGTCGCTGATCCGCGCCGGGCTGATCCCGCGCCTGCAGAAACAGGGTTTCGCCATCCAGCCGGTGGTGCGCGTCAACCAGTCGCTGCCGCCCGGGCTGGAAGGTTCGCAGGCCAACCGCTATGTCTATTCGGCGATCCTTTCGCTCGAAGAAGAAGGCCGCCTTGGCGAGAGGGAATATTCCCAGGAAGAGCTTTCCCAAATGCGCCTGCGGGATTACCTGAACCTGCGCAGCGAAAGCCGGGTGGCGCTGCCCGAAGACGGCGGTTTTGCCCTGCGCGAGGATATGCTCCAGGATGAAGTGCTGATCTTCGACCAGTTCGAGGAAATCCTGACCACCGGCCCCACCGACCAGGCCGGGAAGGAAGCCTTTTTCGAGCAGCTCGGCGAGGCCCTGCGTGATCGCCAGCGCTGGGCTTTATTCTCCATCCGGGAGGATTACCTGGCGGCCCTGGCGCCTTATTTGCGCCCGATACCCACCCGTTTCCACACCACATTCCGGCTCGACCTGCTGGGGGTAGCCGCCGCTTTGCAGGCGGTGCAGGCGCCCCCGCGCACCCAGGGGGTGACCTTTGTCGAGTCGGCGGCGATGCGCCTGGTGAATGACCTGCGCAAGGTGCAGGTGCAGCGCCCGGATGGCAGCACGGAAGAACACCTGGGGCCGTATGTCGAGCCGGTGCAGCTCCAGGTGGTGTGTTATCGCCTGTGGCAGCACCTGCCCGCCGATGATTTGAGCATCACCGAAGAAGACCTGGAAAAAATCGGGGATGTCAACGAATCGCTGGCGGCGTATTACAGCGACTCGGTGAAGGCGGTATCGGCCGAATCGAGCGCCAGCGAGCGGATGATCCGCGAGTGGTTTCAGAATGAGCTGATCACCGAGCAGGGCATCCGCAGCCAGGTGATCATGGGGAAAGAAATCAGCGGCGGGCTGCCCAACGACGTGATCCGCCGCCTGGAGGATACCCACCTGGTGCGGGCGGAAAAGCGGCGCGGTCTATTGTGGTTCGAGCTGGCCCACGACCGCCTGGTGGAGCCGGTTTACAACAGCAATGCCGCCTGGTTTCGGGATAACCTGAGCCTGTTGCAGCGCCAGGCCGCCATGTGGCACAACGATAACCGCCCCGAGCGGTTATTATTGCGCGGGCAGGCCCTGCAGGAAGCCGAAACCTGGGCCGAGGAAAACCCGGCGGAATTGACCCATATCGATACCGATTTCCTGGCAGCCAGCCGCAAGGAACGCCAGCGCGAGTTGGAAGAGCGCGAGCGCCAGGAACAGGCGGTGAAATTACAGGAGCAGGCCCGCCTGGCCAACAAGCTGCGCCAGCGCCTGGTACTGGCATCGATTGCCGCGGTGGTGGCCCTGATGTTCTTTGCCGCCGCGGCTTATTTTGGTTTTCTGGCCACCCAGCAGCGCCTGCTGGCCCAATCCAACGCGGTGACCGCCCAGGCCGCCAGCACGCAGGCAGTCGCCAACGCCATTACCGCCGAAGCCAACGCCCAGCTGGCCCAGGCTGCCAGCACGCAGGCTTCCATTGAAAGAGCCGCCGCCCTGGCCGCCAGCACGCAGGCAGTCGCCGGGCAATCCACCGCGGTGGCAGCCCTGGCGACCTCGGATTACAACGCCCAGGTCGCCCAGCAAAAATCGATCGAGGCGCTGGAGCAGGCCCGCCTGGCGCAGTCGCGGCAACTGGCTTCGCAGGCGCAAAGTTACCTGAGCACCCGCCCGGAGCTGGCCGCCTTGCTGGCGGTCGAAGCGGATAACGCCACCCGTACCACCGAATCGCTCAGCGCCTTGCTGCACACCATCCAGCGCGGCCTGAGCGAAACCCTGGTGGATCAAAGCAATGTGCTGCCGGCGAACAATAACGCCGTGCACAGCGTGGCCTTAAGCCCGGATGGCAAATACATGGCCTGGGGGCTCTCCGAAGGCACGGTGCTGATCTGGGATCTGCAAACCAGCCAGGTGGTGGATAGCCGCAAAATCCACGCCGATAAGGTGTTTTCGCTCGAGTTCACCCCTCCGGACAGCCGCTACCTGGTTTCCGGCGGCAACCTGGGCGTCACCATTTTCCACGATTTGCAGACCGGCGAATTGATCGAGATGGAAACGCATACCACCTCGCCGGTGCCGGTGTTTGGCTTCAGTTTCAGCCCGGATGGCGCCCGCCTGGCGATTACCCGCGCCTCGGACGTGTTTGTTTACGACGTGACCGACCCGCGCAACGTGCCCGAGCCGCAGCGCCTGAGCGGCGGGCACCTGAGCACGGTGATCGCCGTGGATTGGGGCCCGGGCAACTGGCTGGCCTCCGGAGACCGCAGCGGGAGCGTCCTGGTGTGGGATACCCAAACCGGCAGCGTGGTGCGCAGCCTGAGCCGTCCCACCGACGCTGTGCGCCATACCTTCGAAGTCAACGCGGTCTCCTGGTCGCCGGACGGCGCCCGCCTGGCGACTGCCGGCAACGATGGGCAGGTGATCGTCTGGGATGTGAACACCGGCGCGGCGATCACCGCGCTTAAAGGCCAGGGCTTCGATTTCTTTTACGCCGTTTCTTTCAGCGCCGACGGGCGGTTTCTGGCCGGCGGCACGGGCAACGGCGACATTCTGATCTGGAAGCAGGAAGATTACAGCCTCTTTGCCAGCCTGAACACCTTCGACCAGCCGGTGCTGGATCTGCGCTTCAGCCCGCTTTCCGGGGTGAACCTGCTGGCTTCGGGCAGCCAGGCTGGCACGCTGGGCTTGCAGCGTATCAACACCCGCGACCCGCTCAGCGAGCAGGTGCTCGAGCAGCCCGCCCACGGCGACCTGATCGCCCTGGGCCAGGAACCCGGCGGCAGTCTGCTCGGGGCCGCCGCCGCGCCCAACGGCGTGGACATACTCGAGCTGGACGGGGCGGCGCTGAATTTCCGGGTGAATATTACCGGGGCGTATACCAGTGCGGCCTTTTCCCCGGATGGCAAAACCCTGTTGTTGGGCGGGCAGGATGGCAGCCTGCTGCTGGTTGATACGATCAGCGGGGGCAGGGCGGCCGCGCCGGGCAGCCTGTTTTCTGCGCCGCGCAGCCTGTTTTCTGCGCCGGTGACCGCCCTGGCTTTCCACCCGGACGGCAGGACGGTGGCAGCCGGGACGGGAGAATCTCAGGCCGCGCAAAGCGACGCCTCCTCGGACGGGCTGGGGCAGGTGCTGTTGGTGGATCTCCAGAGCGGCGAGCTGCTGGGCGAGCCGATCGAAAGCCGCGCCATGGTGACCGCCCTGGCTTTCACCGGCAATGGCCTGCGTTTGTTGATCGGCCGGGAAGATGGCCTGGTGGTGACCTGGGAGATGGACGCCGGCGAATATAGCGGCGTTCCGCTGGAACGGCATGTGGGGGCGGTGACCGCCCTGGCCGTAGGCCCGCAGGGAGACCTGGCGACCGGTTCGCTCGACCGCACCCTCGGCCTGTGGGACCTGGACTCGGCGCAGGCGATCGGGCCGCCGCTGCTGGGCGCGAATCTCCCCTTTCTCAGCCTGGCTTATGACGAGACGGGCACGGTGCTGTACTCCGGCAGCAGCGGGGGCGGGCTGCTGCGCTGGGATGTCGACCCGCAGGGCTGGGTCGAGCGCGTTTGCCAGCAGGCCGGGCGTAACCTGACCGCCGACGAATGGGCCCAGTTTATGCCCGCCGGCGAGCCTTACCGCCAGACCTGCCCGCAGTTTCCCTGAGCAGCGATGGAATTTCGCAATCCACGTCCCAACCCCTATGTGGGGCCGCGAGCGTTCCGCACCGGAGAGACGCTTTACGGGCGCGACCGGGAAATCCGCCAGTTGCTGGACCTGCTGGTGGCAGAACGGATTGTATTGCTCCATTCTCCTTCCGGGGCGGGCAAAACCTCGCTGATCCGCGCCGGGTTGTTGCCCCGCCTGGCGGAGCAGGGCTTCCGCGTGCTGCCGGTGATCCGCCTCAACCAGGCGGTTGGCGAGAGCGAGGGGGGCAACCGCTACGTGCGCTCGGCGATATTTTCGCTGGAGGCCGGGCTGGCGTCAGCCGCCGGGGAAGCGCGCCCCTCCGAAGAGACTGCCCCGCCCGAAGCTGCCAGCCTGGCGGAATACCTGGACGGGTATGCCGGTCGGGCGGCGGGGCATACCCCAGAGGGCCTCGATCCGGCGAGCCGCGGCCCGGAAGACCATGCACCGGCGAGCCC
>JAGUYX010000132.1 GCA_020061145.1 Anaerolineales bacterium
GCGATCGGCCGTTTGTAAAACCGCCGGTAGGGATTACGGTCGATATACGGCACCAGGAACAGCACGCCAAAGATAATCGTGGGGAGGATGATGCCCATCAGGGTTTTATCGCCCAGCTTCAACATACCCTGCAACCACAAAAAATACCAGGGCGCCATCGTGTCCAGGGGGGTGCGCAAGGGGTTGGCATGCGATTCCAGCGGGGCGTTATAGAAGAAGAGCACCACCAGGGTGGTGATAAACAGGCCAATGGCAGTCAGGTAAACTTCGTGGGTCAACAGGTCGGGCAAAAAGTCGACCCGCTGGGTGGCTTCCTTTTTTACCTGGGGCGGCAACTCGGCCTCTTCGACAGAGGCGGGCAGGGAAATACTATGCTCCCGGGAAACTTTGTAATAATGAATGCTGATAACCAGGATTGCCGCCAGGGGTAACAACACCACGTGCAGCAAATAGAACCGCAAAAGGCCATTGGCGCCGATATCCGGGGCGCCGCGCAACAGCAAATTAAGCTGGTTGCCCAATAATGGCGCCGCTTCCACCATGCTGGTGCCGATGGTTACCGCCCAATAGGCCAGCTGGTCCCAGGGCAGCAGGTAACCGGTAAAGCTCAATCCCAGGGTGAGGATCAACAGCACCACGCCGGTTAACCAGGTAAATGAGCGTTCTTTTTTATAGGAACCGGTCAGAAAGGTACGCAACATGTGCAGGGCAGTGAAAGCAACCATGGCTTCCGCCCCCAGGCGGTGTATATCCCGCCAGAAAGAGCCAAATGGCACCTTGCTGATGATATCGACGATCGATTGGTAGGCCTCACCGACCGAGGGAACATAATAAACCATCAGCACCAGGCCGGAAATCACTTCAATGAAAAAGAAAAGGGCGGTGAAAAATCCCAATCGAAAGGTGTGGGTAAACCAGGTGCTGGCCCGCTGGTAATATTTTGGACGGATATGGAACAGAAAACTGGTGACGTGGACTTTATAGCGCGGGTTCGGCCGTTCCGTGGGCGGGTCTCCACGCATAATGGCGCGTAACTCCGCCAGGCTGAGCCCGGCGGTTATGGCACGTACCCGGTTATCGATAGCTTTAACTACTCTTTGACGGAAACTCTTACCCTCAAGAGACTCGGTTTTTTGCATACTTCTCCTCCGCTGCTCGCTTAGCCGTGTGGCTCACCGAGAATTTTGCGCCCGGTATCGACCCGGATAATCACATTTGGATCTTCAGGTACGGGAAGGGGTTGCCCATCCTGCGACTCGTAGAGAACGTTACCCGTTGCCGGGTCGACTGCCTGCAACACAAAACGATCCAGGGAGCGCGGCGCCGGGCCTTTGATGTAGGTACCGTCGTATTCGAATTGGGAACCGTGACACGGGCAGAGGAATTTACCTTCCTGGTCGCTCCAGCTATACAGGCAACCCAGGTGAGTACACACCTTGTAAATTGCGAGCACACCTTCCGGCGGGCGGGTGAGCCAGAGTTTCAATGACGGGTTGTTGAGTGGCGGAGCTTCAACCGAGGGTAATTCAGAGGCGGTCCCTATCGAGGACACGCCGCCAAACTCCCCTTCGCCAAACCTGGGAAAGGCAAATAATAGCGTTACTCCACCCATACTCAGGGTAACGAAACCTAACGAGGCGAGCCAGGCCAGATTGAGAAATTCCCGCCGGTTAATGCGGGCTTCCTGTTCTTTCGCCAGGCCTTCCTGCTCTTCAGCCATCCTGTTGCCTCCTAAAATAAGCGGAAAAATCAGTCCGCATGGTATTTTGGCACTTATCTGTGGTTAATCTTGGGCTTTTCGTGGATTTTATCACATTATTGGATATATCTGATTAGATTACTCCGTGTGTGCTGCGCTTGCCTAATGTATAACAAACCCCACCGCTTTTGTCATTTGTTCCCGCCCAACTTAAGGTATTACTTCGGCTAACCTGGAGGGGTGATTTTCCATTCACCCGGCAACCCACATGTCAGGCAAAATCCGGGTGGACTTCCGGGAGGAACAGGGTATCATTGGCTGGATTGACGTTATTCACCGCACACCCAGGAGGCTGCTTCCATGTCCTTATTACACGACCGGTTGGCTCAAACTGCCCTGATGTATGTGATCATCCTGGCATTGTGGGGGTTGTGGCGTTATTTCCGCGGGCAAGGGCTGGACGGGGCTTTTTGGGGCGCCCTGGTGGTGGCCGAAATCGTGATCGTATTGCAGGGAATTTTTGGGGGATATTTGTGGCTGGCAGGTCTGCGCCCGGCAAGAGGCGGCATTCACATCCTGTATGGCCTTGCCAGCGCTCTGGTGATTCCCGGCGTTTTTGCCTTCACCAGGGGCGGGAATGACCGCCGGGCGTTATTTATTTACGCTATCGGCTTGCTGTTCCTCGCCGGGTTGATCCTCCGCGGCATCACTACCGGCAGCGCCTGAAAACTCCCCATTCCAGGTGCGTTTTTCCGGGCTTTATCCGGCCAGATCAGGCGATTTTTTAATGCCCAGAAAAACATCCCGCGACCAGTGATCAACAATCCAGCGCGGCGCAAAACCGGCCTGGCGGATCACCTCGATCCAGGTGCGGCGCGGGAACAGGCCCATAACATGCCGGTCGTGGAACACCTGGGCCGAACCATCCGGGTGGCGCAGCAAATAGGCAAAATCGGTGATGAAAGTGGTGTCCGACTCATCCGGGTCGTAAGTCCATTCCAGATACCTTAACGCCCGTTTGCCATCGTCGCGCCCATGCTGTTTGGTTTCCGGCGTAAAGCTTTCTTTTACGCAATCCGGCAAGAGGATCACCACCCCACCCTCGCGGCAGTGCGCCCAGGCATTCCGCAGCATCTGGAGCAATTCGTCTTGCCGGGTCAGGTACATGATCGCATCGTGCACCATAACCGCATCGAATATCCTGCCCAGGTCGACAGTCAGCATATTTCCCTGCAAGTGCTCGCACTCAGGGTTCAGGCGCCGGCTCACTGCCAGCATATCCGCAGAAAGATCCACCAGGGTCAGCCGGTAAAACGCTTTGAGGTAAGAGGCGTTATTCCCACCCCCGCTGCCCAACTCCAGCAGAGTGTGTAACTCGCCCGTGATATGGGCTTCCAGGGTCTGGTGAATGAAAGCCGCTTCATCGGCGTAATCGTCCGGGTGACTGATTAACGGCCACCAGTCCGCCATCTGGCGGTACATCAAAGGGCCGGGGTTGGCAGGCGATTGTGATTCCACGGGGTAAACCCCTCCGCTGAATAAGCTTACCGGTCTGGAAATTCGGGTATGGAAGGGAGACGCTGCAAATAATGCAGCACTATTTTACGGTCTTCATCTGCGCGAATGACCTGCGCAAGTTCCTGCGCACGCTGGGTGTAAGTGTGAAACGCCCGGGAGTCTCCTTGAACTGCGGCGGCGAAGGCCATTTCCAGGCAGGCAAAAGCCAGATCCCAATCCTCCCCGGATTGCGTTTCAAAAAAATCCAGGGCAGAGCGGGCGTATTTATGCGCCTGCTCACCTTCGCCCAGCAAGGCATGGACATGCGCCAGGGTGACTTCCGCCCGGGCCTGGTGAATGGCGGCGCCGGCCTGCGACCAGTGATAAGCGGCGGCGTATGCCAGATACAACATCTGGCGCGCTTCCAAAGGCGTGCGCTCAGGCTGATCGGCCAGATCCCAGGCGGCGTTATTTGTGAGTTGGGCAAAATAACGGTGCCATTCGCTTTGGGTGGATTCGTCCGGTGGTTTGGGCATAAATTCCTTCCCAATAGAAAAACCCCCATCGGGCATCCGGTTTACAACTGGCCAGGGGAGTGGATGCGCGATGGGGGCAGGGTGTACCATCCCAGAATGATCTGTTTACACAGGTTCTGGAGTCAGGCTGCTTCTTTATTCGACAGGAACCGGGTTACCGTGGTGCCGCATACCGGGCAGGTCCCCTTCGCCATTTTCCGCCCACTTTTGGTGCTTTCGACCTTGGCGTTTTTGATGCTGCGCTTCTGACGACACTTGACACAATAGCCTTCGAAATCCATTTCCTCATCTCCTTCTGACTGGGTTGGAAAAGATAACTTATTTTATCATCAGATTACGGCTGAAAAACGAACCTCACCCACTCCACGGTGATACTCGGCGCGTATTCACCGTCTGCGGTGAGGGTGTAGGTGTCCAGACGCCGCGGAAATCCAAAGTCCGGGTCGTAAGCGACATTGCAGTAGGGCAAAGGCCGGGATAACGAGCGGTTTTGCACACATTCTTCCCAGATGCGGGCAAAAATACCCTCCACGGTCAATTGGGCAAACTCATCCAGCGCGCAGGTGTTGCCGGAATCATTCCGGGCAGCGACGATGTTCCCGGCGCGGACATGGAGGGTATTCCAGCCCCCGGTGCAACCGGTCAGCGAATTACTGGCCAGGCGCATTTCATACTCCCCGGCGCCATAGTCCGCCCACCTTTCCTGGTTACGCTGCAGCCGGGTGATAAAGGCATAATCGTGCAACAAAAAAGGCGAAGCCAGGATAAAAACAAGCCCAAGAAACAAAATAATCGTCAGGATGAGTCTGCGTAAACTGATTTGCATGGTCTGGCGCCTGCGCTTTACTGAATTTGCCCGGGGTTGTCAGGGTTATCCGAGACGACCCCCTCCCCGGGGTGGTCAATTAAGCCGGATACCTTGCTGCGGGTCAGGTGCGTTTACTCTCGACCAGCGGGCTGAGTTTCCCGCGACCATAAGCGACAAAACCGGACAGCCCGGCCAGGATCAGGTTCATGAAGCGATTTTGAAACTCATCCCGCTGAACGTGGATAACCATGGCGACTATATGACCAATATCAGGCCGGGCGCCGCCAGGGGAGTAAGGCGGGTTTGCCTGCGGGTTACCCCGGGCAGGACCAATCCCAGAGCAGCCAGAATTTCCGCCGTCCCACTCAGGTAATGCAACGCTGGGGAGAGATCATACATCCAGCCTAAGGTAGCCGGCAGGCCCGGCGGCAGGACAAAGTGGATGATTCCGGTGATGAAGAAATAGATACCCAGCAGGATTTGCAGAACCCAGAGGACGATATTCATCGCCGGTATCCGTATCGTTGAATTTTCACCTACGCAATATTGATTATAGAGGCCAGCTGGAAAAACAGCAAATGAAAATCAGACGGTTTTTTAAAAGGGCTGATGTGGCGAAGCCTGTTCGCCGGATGCACGCCGCGTCAGGGTTTGCCGTTCTGCGCCACCGTGATGACGACTTTTCCCCGGGGATGTGTATCGACGACATATCGCATGGCTTCAACAATATCATCTAACGGGTAGCTCCGGTCAATGACCGGGACGAGCTTTCCGGTTCGCAGCAGCTCTCCCAGGTAAGCCAAATCCTCCTGGTTGAATTTCGCGATCTCCATGTTACCCAGTTTCTTACCCCCTTTCCTCGACATCGCCGGCCCCAGAAGCATGGCCTGGAAAATTTGAGTCAGGGCGCCGCCGATACAGACATAAA
>JAGUYX010000133.1 GCA_020061145.1 Anaerolineales bacterium
ACTGAGCGGGAAAACAACTGCTCATCCGGGTTTTGAAACACATAACCGACCCGCGCAGCCAGATTGGCGACCGTATACTGGCGGGTATCCCACTCGCCAATTGAAACCACCCCGGAAGATGGTTTCAAAAGCCCATTAAAATGGCGCACCAGGGTGGTTTTTCCGGCGCCATTTTGCCCTACGATGGCGACTTTCTCACCTTGCTCGATGCTCAGCGTGATACCTTTTAAGGCTTCCACACCTGTCGGATAGGTGAAATGCAGCTTTTCTATCTGTATGGGCATCCCCTGGCTGATAGCGGCAATCATTTCTTTGATCCGCCTTCCTGACTGAGCAATCTGCCAAAGGCTTCCGTCGCCTCCTGAAGGGAAATTGGATAACGCTGACCTTTCGGCCATAACTTTTGCTGGTTCACCCGATGCGCCACACGGGTATAACGTGAAAGGCCGATTCCGGAAGATAACAGGTTGATATCCGATAACACCTGCTGGGGTGTCCCCAGGCGGACGATTTCCCCTTTATCCAGCACCAGTACTCGGTCGGCAAATTCTGCGATCCATTCCATTTTATGCTCTGCCAGAATGATGGTTTGCCCGCTGTGCGCCAGGCTTCTGATCACTTGAAACACTTCGCGTGTGCCAATCGGATCCAGTTGGGATGTGGGTTCATCAAGCACCAGCACTCCCGGTTTCATCACCAGGATGGATGCCAGGGCAACTTTTTGTTGTTGGCCTCCGGAGAGGGCGTATGGTGAACGTTCAGCCAGATCTTCTATACCGGTCAATGCCAGAATCCATTCGACCCGGGAGCGAATCTCATCCCGCGGTAACCCCAGGTTTTCCAATCCAAAAGCAATCTCTTCATATACGGTAAATTTCGAACCTGAAATCTGGTTGAAGGGATTCTGAAAAGCAAGACCGACCTTTTCTACAATTTCGTACAATTTGGAATTCGCCGTATCCAGCCCGTCGATAAGAATTTTTCCCTGCAATTCACCCCGAAAAAAATGGGGAATAAACCCGGACAGGGTATAACACAGGGTGGTTTTTCCGGCCCCATTGGCGCCGATAACCGCCAGAAATTCCCCTGCCTGGATTTCAATTGAAATCTCCCGCAGCGCTGGTTCTTCGGTAAGTGGATAGGTGTATGTCAGGTTGTTGATGGTTACTTGAGCCACAGCCGGCTCCCCAGCAGGAAAATAACCACCAGGATTAACCCCCAGCGAATACGGCGATCGATCGGTCGATCATCAATTTCCACCAGGCTGGTTTTTTGTCGGGGAGAGTTAAACGCCCGCGCTTCGATTGCGATTGCTCTTTCTTCTACATCCACCAATGACCCGAAAACCAGGGGGGCAACCAGAGGGAGCAAGGCGCGTATTCGTTTCATCAGGTTGCCCTGAGTTTCCAGACCTCGCGCCCGTTGTGCATCCATGATCGTCGCCGCTTTGACCTGCATCTGGGGCAGGATTTGCAGGGTAGAAGTGACCGTATAACTGATCGGCCCTGGAACGCCGCGCCGGGCCAGGTCGCTCATCAAAGCACTTGGATGCGTGGTCAATAACAGAAGCAGAAAAGAAGAGATCATGGTCAGGATGCGGGTGGCGTTCACAAACGCAATATTCACGTTTTCAAGCGTAATATCCAGCACCCACACCTGGACGAGTGCAGTCCCCCCGCCGGGTAGAAAGATAGATTGCATCACAAACAAGAATCCGATCACCGGCAATAACAGGCGAGCCGTGGCGGATAAAAATTCTCGACCGACGTGTGCCAGAAAGCTCAATGGGAGAATGACTGTAGTAAACAGGAGGATCGCCAGCCATTCCACCGGTCCGAGAAAAGCCAGCAAGATGAGCGAAAACACCAGCGTAAGCTTGGTTAATGGGTTCATCCGGTGGATGGGGCTTTCACGAAGGATGTAAAACGACAGGCGATCGCGCATATTCAGGCAGAATTCACTTCCCGTTTAATCTCAGGCAAGGTTGACTGAACAGAAAGAATCTGTTCCTCCGGATTGATTCAGTTATCCAGGGGAACGACTGGAATGTTTAGCTGATCAACCGGACAAATACCAGCGCGTATAGAGCCACTAAAAACACAGTAACCAGCACCGCCACAATCAATTGGGTGGTGCGACCGCCTTTTGCGACTGCCACATTCTCTGAGCGGGGGAAACGCGCCAGATAGCGGCTGGATAACCCTTCCAGAATGGCAAAAGCCAGCAAAGCGGTCGCAATTTTGTCCACCGGTTCAACCAGGAAATTGGTGCTCAATACGGCTGATACCATATCTCGGCCAGTCTGGATGAGAAAGGCAGTGATAAAGGATGAACCACTGGCTGTTATGCCTCCATAAAGATATACCGCGATCGGAGTGGATGCCAGGGCCGCAGTGATTGCAATTAAAAAGCCCGCAATAACTACTCGCCACCAGGACTTGAACAAACCGGCGATGGCGCACCACCCCGCAACAAAGCCGATCAAAAGCGCCACGGGAAACCAGGGAAAGGCATTTGGATCGATCAATAACCCCCAGATGATATTGGAGAGGGTGCCGGTTAATGCGCCAGCCCAGGGTCCCGCAATCACCGCCACCAAAACAGTTCCAATCGAGTCCAGGAACACCGGTAATTTTAGCAATACAACGAATTGGCCGATGACAATGTTAATGGCAATTGCCACAGGAATCAATACCCAGGTCATGGTATTAAAATCTTTTTTAATGGAATTAATCAGGTTCATGGCGATTCTCCTCCAGCAATGAAAATGGTTTTGCCGATATCGAAAAATATGCTTGAGCTTATCTGCTTCACCTCCTGTTTCAGGTAGATTGAGTTATACAAAGCGGCTCGATACGGTCTAAAAAGTGCTCGATGTACGCTTTGGCATGCACACCCAGAGCCACCCGCATATTCGGCGGGCGTTTTAAGAAATCATAGAAGTCGGCGAAAGTTTTACCCATAGATACGCCGCCAGAGATATCCACATCCACATAGAGGTTTTTCATGTCAACCAGTTCCGGTGCGTAGGTTATCGCTACCGCCAGCGGGTCATTGATCACACAACCTTCCATTCCCTGATACTCGGCGTGGAATTCCATATAAAAACGAGTCGCCTGTTCAATAAATCGTGAAACAGGCGCGTCGTTTTCGAGCAGGCGCAGCACATCCGACTTCGAGAGAATTGTCTGGTAGGTGACATCCAGAGGGACCAGAGTAATCGGAATTCCGGAATGGAAAACAATATACGCAGCGTGCGGGTCACAATACACATTAAATTCCGCCTGGGGTGTGGTATTACCTCCGTGATTGATCGCTCCACCCATGATAACCATTTCTCGCACCGCAGCCGGAAAACGGGGTTCCAGGCGAATGGCTAAAGCCAGGTTGGTCAGCGGTCCGATAGCGACGATGGTGATTTCACCAGGATTTTCCAACACTTTCTGGATCAGGAAGCTTACTGCATGTTCTGGTTGTATCCGGATGGCGGGTTCAGGCAATTCCGCATATCCCAGACCGTGGCTGCCATGGGTTTCTGAGGCAATTAATAAGGGTTGCAACAGGGGGACATCGGCGCCTTTAAAAACGGGTATGTCTCTGCGCCCGGCAAGCTCCAGAACCTGTAGGGCATTTCGACATCCCTGTGCGGCTGTGCAATTGCCAGACACCACCGTCAGGCCTTCGACGCTAAGTTCTGGCGCAGCCAGAGCCAGCAATATAGCCAGGGAGTCGTCGATTCCCGGGTCAGTATCGATGATCAGTCTGTGTAAAGGTGGGTTCATCTCAGGCAGTTTACCTGTTCTTGCTTTGAAATAAGAGCCAGATGAATTATGGAGCAATAACCTCAAGTAATACTCGATAATTATACATAATCCCTGCTTTTTCCCGCATTATTGCATAAGATATATTCTGTGAATTTGATATCGGGCTGAAACCTGGCGAAAAACGCGATAAACAAAAAGTCGCCCCGAGGGGGACGACTTTTTGCGCGCTGCGGTTCCCTAATGTATCTCGGAAAGGAGGGATACCGCAGCGCTGGGTTTGTGACTACTACTCATTTGCGGCACCACCTCCTTTCCACAAAGGATAGCGGTTTTAGCGTTGCAGTTCAGCAACATTGCACATAGTAAAGCATACTTTAGAAGTTAAGTCAATGGAATTGACAGCGGCTCCGGCGTTTTGTATACTGACACAATCGTTAGAAAGGCTGGCCGTTATGCAGAAAAGAAATACGAGCTGGGAAAACCAGACCGAGGCGACAATTCACCAAAACTGGCGTAGAACCGAACGCCGGCGGCAATTGTATGGCATTGCCGGCGGGTTAATCATTGGCTGGAGCCTGTCGTTGTTCTTTCCCTACTTGAATACCACTCCCGGCACCCTGGAAACCCTGCTCTGGTCTGCAGCCCTGGGAGGCGTAATCGGCAGCCTGAGATCTTTTGAGCGCGCTGGCGCAG
>JAGUYX010000124.1 GCA_020061145.1 Anaerolineales bacterium
GATCCCGCCCTCCCCGCCGTGGGAAGGTTTAGATGTTCGGGGGCTGTTTCACAGCCCCGAACATCTAAAAGAACCCTCTTTTTTAGGGCAGATGGGAGGGGAACGAGGGGGTGGGTAAGGAGAATTTGAAACACCACAAAGATTAAATTGTGGTGTTTCGTTATGTTATCCGGTCAGGCGGTCGATTTTCGCTGCCATGATGAAATCGTTCTGGCTCAACCCGCCGGTGACATGGGTCCAAAACCAGACGGTTACCTTGCCCCATTCGGTCAGGATAGCCGGGTGATGATCATACTCTTCTGCCAGGGCGCCGACCTTATTCGTGAACTCCAACGCCTGGGCAAAATTCTTGAACTTGAACTCTCGCTTAAGTTTCGGCATATCCACATCGACAACCACTTCCCACGCCGGAACCTGAGCTTTGTAATCCTCCAACTCTGCCTGGCTGAGACGATCGTGTTGATGGGGATGGACAACCTTCATATCCGCCAGGGATTCCATTTTCTACCTCCATTCCTGAATGCCGGTGCGACCGCCTCTATTGTAACAAGCAGATGGTTTATTCAGGCAGTCTCCAGGTATCTTTCCAGCTCCCAATCGGTAACCCGGGTGCGGTATTCTTCCACCTCTGCCCATTTTGCCCGTAAAAACGCCTCGCAAATCTCCGCACCAAGGGCATTTTGGATCACCGTATCCGCTTCAAACTCATGGAGGGCTTCCGCCAGCGAGCCGGGCAGAGTTTCAATCCCCTGCGCCTTACGCTCTTCCAGGGTCAGGTGGTACACATTGATATTATTCAGGGGTTCCGGCGGCGTCAACTGCCTCTCGATGCCATCCAGACCGACAGCCAGCATGGCGCTGAAAGCCAGGTAGGGATTGGCAGTCGGATCCGGGTAGCGCAGTTCCGCACGCGTCGATTTTTCCCTGCCGGGGGTGTACCGTGGAATACGGATCAGGGCCGAGCGGTTGATTTGCGCCCAACCGATATAAACCGGCGCTTCATAGCCCGGCACCAGACGCTTATAGGAGTTGATGGTCGGAGCGACAATTGCCGCCATGGCGCGGGCGTGCGCCAGTTGTCCGGCGATAAAGTGCCTGGCAATATCCGAAAGATAATATTCATCCTCGGCGGCATAAAACAGGTTATTGCCCTGCCGGTCGAACAGGGACTGGTGGCAATGCATTCCGGAGCCATTGATGCCGAATATGGGTTTGGGCATAAAAGAAGCCACCAACCCGTGTTGGGCGGCAATCGCCTTGACGGTGTATTTTAAGGTCAGCACTTTATCTGCGGTGCGCAGCGCTTCATCAAACCGGAAATCGATTTCATGCTGGCCCAGGGCGACTTCATGATGACCCATTTCGACCTCCAGACCCATGCTGGAGAGGGCGCTCATCAACTCGGTGCGCACCCGCACGGCTTCATCGCTGGCGGAAAAATCGAAATATCCGCCCACATCGTGGGGAACCGGGTGGATGTTATCGCCATCGCTGCGCCGGAACAGGAAAAACTCCGGCTCCGGACCGACATTGTATTCCCAGCCGCGTTCCGCCAGGCGAGCCAGGTTCTTTTTCAACAGGCCGCGCGGGTCTCCGGGGAAGGGCTCGCCATCCGGCTGGTAGATATCGCAAAACACGCGCGCCCGGCGCAATTCACCCGGACTCCAGGGCAAAACTGCGTAGGTATCGCCGTCCGGGATCAAACGCATATCGCTCTCCTGAATGCGGGCAAAACCTTCCACCGATGAGCCGTCGAACCAGATGCCATCTTCCAGGGCGGTTTTCAGGCGGCTGACCGGAAAATCCACGCTTTTCACCGCGCCGGTTACGTCGGTGAACTGCAAGGCGATGAACTTGACCTGATCGATATTTACTCTTTCCAGTAACTCTTGATGATCTATCATGGATAACTCCTGTTCTCGCTGGGGAATTAAGGTGCCAGCAGGCGGCGCTCCACCTGGTTGGTTTATAAGGGGAAATTTTCTGGCCGGAAAAACCGGGAACAAACAGTCTGGCGGATTGTAGCAAAGCCGGGCAATACCGTCAATCATCACTTATCCACGCGGATAACCTGCCCACCCGCCCGGTTGAGGTGAGAAGTTGCTCAATAAACCGTGAACCAGGATCGGAAAAAAGACCCCTTACGGTATAATGCAGAGGTGACTAATTTCGGGGGTGGCTGGGTCCCGGTGGGCTCCCCGGTCTTCAAAACCGGTGGCGGGTCGCGTTGCGGGCCGCGGTGGGTTCGACTCCCATCCACTCCCGCCTATTTTATTGGCAAACCTTTCAAGGGAAAATAATCCATGGAACCAACCTTAGAAGTGATCTCCACGGAAGATAAAAATACCAGGCTTACCCGGTTGGTCAGCCGGGTTTTTTCGATTGAAGAAATCACCTGGGGAGACAATGATAACAACTTTGTGGTGCGCTATCGTGGAAATTTAATCCAGGAATCCACCCAGGCTTACGATGAGCTGTCGCAAAGTCTGCGTCCCCTGGAAATCACCCCCATTTTCCGGATGGACGAAGGCCGGCAAACGATCGTGCTGCTGCCTTTTGTCATAAACCCCAAACCCAACAACCCCTGGATTAACCTGGTTTTGTTTTTATTAACCCTGGCAAGCGTGATTTTCGCCGGTTTCCTTTACGCCTATGACGGCCAACAACCGGCGGATTTCGGCGGTTTATTGGCGGTCTTTGCCAGGAACTGGACGGCAGGGCTGCCCTTTGCTGTCAGCTTGTTGGCGATCCTGCTGGCGCATGAATTTGGGCATTATCTGGCCGGGCGTTACCATAAAACCTACGTCACGCTGCCCTATTTTATCCCCCTGCCGATCAGTTTATTCGGCACCATGGGGGCATTTATCCAGCTCAAAGAACCTCCGAAAAACAAACGCATCCTGCTGGATATCGGCATTGCCGGCCCGCTGGCAGGCCTGGCAGTCGCCATCCCGGTGCTGTTGATTGGTTTGTCCTTGTCACCGGTGCAGGATATCCCCCGTCTAATCACGGAGGGGGCCACCTACAGTGTGGAAGGCAATTCCATCCTGTATTTGCTCGCCAAATATGTCACCTTTGGCCGGTTATTGCCCGAACCCGCCAGTTACGGCGACCTCTCACCTGTGCTTTACTGGTTGCGCTACTTTTTTACGGCGCGCCCGTTCCCACTGGGTGGGGAAGATGTCTATCTTAATTCCATCGCCTGGGCCGGTTGGGCAGGGTTGCTGGTGACCGCCCTCAACCTGATCCCGGTCGGGCAGCTGGATGGGGGGCATGTGATTTATGTATTACTGGGGAAAAAGGCCCGCCTGCTGGTGCCGCCCATCCTGGTTGCCATGGTATTCCTGGGGATCGCCTGGTCTGGCTGGTGGTTGTGGGCGTTTCTGTTATTCATGCTGGGGCGGGTTTACGCCGAGCCTTTAGACCAGATCACCACCCTGGATCCCCGGCGGCGGGTCGTCGCCTGGTTTGGCCTGCTGGTCTTCATCCTGGTGTTTATACCTGTCCCCCTGGTTTACTTTTAATTTAAACGCTACAATTTCATATCAATTCTTTTTCGGTGTAGTGCAATCCGAAAAATCTTTGCTATAATCATTGCATGCCAGGGGACATAGTAGTTTGATGCAGCATGATTCACTTTATCAGTACAGTTTGGCCCATCTCACCGGGCTACGAAGACCTCGTCCTACCTGGAAAAGTTTCGACGCGACGCCGTCAGTCGATCTGGCCAGAGTACATTATGCATAAAAAAACTGTACATGTCACCTCAAAAACCCTCCTGATTGCC
>JAGUYX010000134.1 GCA_020061145.1 Anaerolineales bacterium
AGATGCGCATCTAAACCCATAAACCCTGCTCCTGCAAGGACAGGTTGCGGTGACAAAAAGAAGATCACCACAGCCAGGAACAGCGCCACTAGCGTCCCGGAGACGAAACACAGCATATTGAAGGGTCGCATATCCTCTCCTTCGCGTGTAACACGACAATACAGGTAGATTTCAGCATCAAGATTTTACTAAGAAGAAATTAATCTGCAATGTGACATTTGTAATTATTTGTATCACCTATTCATCAGCCATTAATATATCACATGAAACAAGAAGGAAAATGAATAACCCCTCCCTGCCCGGATTAAAAAACCGGGGAGATCCTGAGTGGACCTCCCCGGTAAATTGCGAAAAAACCTGTTTGGTCAGAACAGGCCAACCACCTGCCCGGTTTCCAGGTCGATATCAACATCGAAATAAACCGGGCGGGTAGGTAAGCCAGGCATGGTGCGCATCTCACCCAGCAAGGGATACAGGAAGCCTGCACCGACACTGGCGCGGATATCCCGAATCGGGACGCGAAAGCCTTTCGGCACCCCCTTCAAAGCCGGGTCATGGCTCAGGCTCAGGTGCGTTTTGGCCATGCAGATTGGCAGGTTGTCATAGCCCAGGCGGGTATACAGGCTAATCCGCTCTTCGGCCAGCGGGGTGAAATCGACCCCATCCGCGCCGTAAATCTCGCGGCAGATGACTTCGATTTTTTCTTTGATGGAAATATCCAGCGGATAAAGGAAGCGGAAATTGGACGGTTTTTCGGCCGCGCGGATCACCGCTTTGCCCAGTTCAACCGCGCCGGCGCCACCCTCTTCCCAATGGTTGGACATTACCGCATCTTCAGCCCCGGCTTCAATAGCCGCCTTGCGGACCAGCTCGATCTCCGCGGGGGTATCGGTACTGAAGCGATTGACTGCCACCACAACCGGAATTCCGAATTTGAGGGCGTTTTTAATGTGCACCAGCAAGTTGCCAAGACCTGCACGCAGCAACTCCAGGTTCTCGTCTGTGTATGCCGGATGGAGCGGCGCGCCGGCTACGACCTTGGGGCCGCCGCCGTGCATCTTCAAGGCGCGAATGGTGGCGACCAGCACGACAACATCGGGAATCAGACCGGAATAACGGCACTTGATATCAAAGAACTTTTCCATGCCAATGTCGGCGCCAAATCCGGATTCGGTGACCACATAATCGCCCAACTTTAGCGCTACCTTGTCAGCGATGATCGAGCTATTGCCATGGGCGATATTGGCAAACGGACCGGCATGGACGAATACCGGTGTGCCTTCCAGGGTTTGCATCAGGGTGGGTTTGATGGCGTCTTTCATCAAGACTGTCAGCGCACCCGCGACACCCAGGTCTGAGGCGGTAATCGCCTCACCGGAGCGGCTGGCGCCGATCACGATCTTACCAAAGCGCTGGCGCATATCCTCCAGACTGTTGGTTAACGCCAGGATCGCCATAATTTCACTGGCGACGGTGATATCGTAACCTGTCTGGCGGGTGAAGCCTTTTTCATCCGGCCCCTGACCAATCGTAATAGTGCGTAAAAAGCGATCGTTGGTGTCAACCACCCGCCGCCAGGTAATTGTGTCAGGATCGATGTCCAGGCGGACCAACCGGCTGCGCTGTTCAGGGGTAAGCTCATCCGGGTCTTCAGCAGTAATGCCCAGCTTTACCAGGCGTTCGCGCATGCCGACCGGGAATGTGCGCTTCCCCGATTTATCCGTTGGCAACAGGCGGTCGAAAAGGGTTTCATCGGATTGGTGCGCTTCGTGAAACATGCGCGCGTCAATGGCAGCCGCGAGCAGGTTATTGGCTGCAGTAATCGCATGAATATCGCCAGTGAGATGCAGGTTGAAATCCTCCATCGGGATTACCTGACTGTATCCGCCGCCGGCTGCCCCGCCTTTAATGCCAAAGGTAGGCCCCTGGCTGGGTTGGCGAATGCAGGTAAAGACCCGCTGCCCCAGATGCGCTCCAAGCGCCTGGCTCAACCCGACCGTAGTGGTGGTTTTTCCCTCACCCAGAGGCGTCGGCGTGATGGCAGTGACATCGATGTACTTACCGTTGGGGATATCTTTCAATCGGTCGAGGATTTCCAGTTTAACCTTGGCCTTATATGCCCCGTAGGGCTCCAGCTCTTCGGGCAGGATTCCCAGTTCCTCGGCCACTTCGTAGATCGGTTTAAGTTCGGCAGCCTGGGCGATTTCAATATCCGACGGAACCGGTTTCTTGAGTTTCAGATGTAAGGGGCGAAACGGGCGAACGCCCGTCAGTGTGCCTTGTTGGCTCATTGATGACCTCCTGGAGAATTTTTAAGGATTGGGATGATTTGCCTGTGTGCCGTATCATTTATTGTGGCAAATTTAACAAAGTTATGCAAGAGTATCTTTTCCCTTTCCGCTCGACAAATGTCACAATATGTCTGAAAACGGGTGAGTTCTGCTCACCGGCGTTTATTTGTATGTGACTTTCTGAGGGGCACCAGCTAAAGTGATTGCACCAGATACTGTTTGCCTCTTTGAAAACCGCGCTTCAAATAATAACGCCGTGTGCCGACAGCGGCAATCACTGCCAGCTTACGGTAGCCAGCTTCCCGCGCAATTTGCCTGGCCGTGCGAATCAAGCGGGTGCCCAAACCCGCATGCTGGGCGACGCCTTTTTGCTCTTCGCCCACCACCAGAGATTGCCCATAGACATGCACTTCACGGATGATCGCCGCCCCTTCGAGATCGTCCATCCCGGTATCGGGCGAGTCAGGTCCGGGCAAGGAAAGGCGTAAAAAGCCGGCGATACGATTTTCCGGGGTGATATAGGAAAGGAAAATTTCCCTGGCCATGCCCGCCGGATAAGAAAACTCCTCGAGTTGCAAGGTGGACTGGTCCACCTTATGCCCGCGTACTTCGCGGCAGCGAATACACTGGCAACGTGTTCCGCGCCGTTCCATTTCTTTATGCACGTCCATGCGCAGGCTGGTACGCCGGTTGCCTTCAACAACGTTGGTAGAAGGGATATCGCGGATGACACGATTGACCCGGCAATAACGCGGGATGGAGGTTTTGATATCCGCCAACAAATGGATTAATTCCTGGGTGGAATAAGGGGTATATTCCCCACGTTGCCAGTATTCATAAAGCTCAGCGTTAGCCAGAAGCTGAGTCGGGTAGATTTTTATTTCGTCCGGGCAAAATCCGCTCCACAAACGTAAAAAATCGTTCCGATCCGAATCAAGGGTGGCGCCCAGCAGGTTTGGCATCCAATGCAGGACGATTTTAAATCCGGCTGCACGTAATAAATTTACTGCCTTCAACGTCTTTGCCACAGTGTGACCGCGGTGATTCATTTCCAGGATACGATCATCCAGGCTCTGGGCGCCCATCTGCACCTTGGTAACCCCCAGATAACGCAACCAGGCGAGTTCACGC
>JAGUYX010000055.1 GCA_020061145.1 Anaerolineales bacterium
CTCGGTGTAGGTGTGATCGACCTGGTATAGCTGACGAATGATCAGGGCGTAGATTGCGGCAAGATCGCCGGCTTCCAGTTGAGTACCTGATGGGGTCACGCTCCCTGCTCCAGAGTCAGTCACCGGCTGTTCGGTGGGATTTACCAGCGCCGGATTGGTTTCATCACCCGATGGTGGGAGTGGAGTGGGCACATCAATGATCTTCACCAGGCCTTTTTCCAGAGGCAGACCACCCGGTAATACTTCAACTTCTTCGATAACTCCGGCCACGGGGGGCTCAACGCTGGCTCGCATATTTTCATAACGACCGGCAGTCAGGTAAAAGAAACCTGCGACCAGCCCGGCATACAGAATCACTGCCAATCCACCGTAAGCAACATCGCGCCGGGATAATTTCCAGCGCCGTGCAGGCTGCACCAGACGCATGGTAACCAGATAGAGTACCAGGGTGATCGCACCAAAAACCGGCAGGCTGTAATGGTACAGCGGGCGCGGAATAAATTCGAAATTTACCGGCCCGGTGCCAAAAAACATATCCGGTCCCACACCTCCGAACATCCACATCCAGCTCGTCGGATACTGACCATCCAATGAAGGCGCCATGGCCGAAAATAAAGTGGTGATCGGGCTCAGGATTAACAGCTCACGCGGCGAAGGCGCCTGGGTGATGATATTGCGCGCCAGATAGAAGAAATGGGGCAGGAAGAGCATCAACACCAGCACGATATAACTGACCACCGTGGCTCTCCCCGAGCGACCGAGCAACGCCGAAAAGAACAGACCCATCACCCCGATCATGGCGGCAATCGCTCCCAGCACAACCAGCGCTTTGAGCATATCCCGCAGCGCCACCCCACCGAAGGTGAATACCAGGCTGAACATCGGTATAGCGGCGAAAATCAGGATAAACACGTAAATCATGGCTGCAAAGAGCTTGCCCCAGAGAATACTCGCCGGGCGTAAAGGAGTGGCGACCAGCATTTCATAGGTTTGTTTTTCTATTTCTCCGCTCAATGCGCTCGCCGTCACTGCCGGAGTAACTGCGCAGACCATCATTAATTCCAGGAAAGCCAGGCCGAAAAACAGGGCCTGCCCGACCTGGGGGCTGGCCGGAGCGCTGGAATATTGCATTTGTGCCATTACCATGCGGTAAAGCAGGTAACTGACCAGCCCTAACAATAACAGAACCGCGGTCAGGGTGGCAAAAGCACGGTAGCCCCGCATGCGGGAACGTAATTCTTTGATGATGATCGGGTTGGGGTTAAGGGTAAGCTTTGCCAGCATCAGGACACCTCCCCGCGCGTCAGGCGCAGAAAGATTTCTTCCAGATCACGCGCTGTTTCATTGAAAGAGACCACCCGTACACCCGCCAATACCAGCTGATGTAAAAGTTCGGCAGCTTCCTGTTCGTCTCCGCTAAATTCAACTTCCAGATTGTTTTGATCAACCGCGAAAACCTGTCCAACGCCGGATAAATTACGCAACAAAACACCGGCTGAATCTACATCGGAGAGCACCCGGATTTGCACTAAGCGCGCCCTACCCGCTTGCTGGCTGATCTCGTCCAGGCTGCCGTTGGCAACAATCCTGCCCTGTTCGATTATGGCTATCTCGGTGCACAAATCGGCCAGCTCGGAGAGAATATGCGAACTGAGCACAATAGTTTTTCCCATCGCGCCCAGTTCACGCAGCAAGGCGCGCATTTCTACCCTCGCCCTGGGATCCAGACCTGAGGCAGGTTCATCCAGCAACAATACCTGAGGGTCCTGCACCAAAGCATGTGCCAGGCAAAGCCTCTGGCGCATCCCCCGTGAGAGTGTCTGTACGTAGGCATCGCGCTTATGCGCCAGATCAACCAGCTCCAATAATTCATCCACCACCTGGCGGCGATTTGTGGGCGGCAGATTGTAACAGCGGGCAAAAAAGTCCAGATATTCCCAGACCAGCATATCTTCATACACGCCAAAAAAGTCTGGCATATAACCGATTTTGTGATGTAATTCCCGCCAGTTCCCGTTTTGAGGTTCACCATGGAGCAAAATATCCCCATTTGAAGGCTCTAACAAACCGGCGAGCATGCGGATGGTGGTGGTTTTCCCTGCGCCATTAGGGCCGATCAATCCATAAATGGCGCCTTCCGGCACGCGGAGGTTAATCCCATCCACAGCCACGACGCTGCCAAAATAGCGAGACAGATCGCGTGTTTCTACGGCATACATACCATTCGTCCTGTTCTCCATGATTTGCCCTATTGACGTGTTCCTTGCATGCCAAGTTCCACAAACAGGCAGCCGCCACCCTGGTTGACCTCGACGCTCAAGCGAACCTTGATATTGCCGCTGTTATCCACGTATCGTGACGCGTCACTGACCACATTCACTCCGGTCACAGCGCCCTCCAGGTCAACCCAGGTTTCGCTTGACCAATCATAGAGCGAGGTCCGCGGCGGCTGGAACCAGCCTCCATCACTGCGCATCGATAAACGCAGAGTTTCCGGCTGAATATAATCCAGATGCTCCGGAAGGCGATAACTGAAAATCGCATCTCCGCGCCCCAACCAGACCGAGCTATTATCCGGGCCGCAGTTGCCGCCTTCTTGAGGGTATTCGGTTAATCCGCCCGGGATCATACCTACCGGTAACCAGACGTGGTCACCTTCCTGTAGGGAATAAGTCAAGGGTTGGTAAACCAGCGAAGTTGCTCTTTCATCGACGTCCCGATTGTTGACTTTTACATCCAGAGGGGCGCGATCCAGCCAGCCGAGAAACAGGGGCTGCTGGTTCAGGTAGGTAAGGCCGGCTCCACTGGTGGATTCCAGCCGGGCAGAACCGCTGGTATTTTGAAAGATAGCATTCACCATGGTGCGCTTAACTTCCAGATCACGCGGAGGTGCCGCCGGGCCGGAATATTGGTCCTCGAAAAGGATCCAACCGATTTCTCCACTGTACCGGAAACCAGTTTCTTCCGGCATCGCCAGGTTAACCGGCACCGCGGCTCCGGGATTCAGGTCGCCCAGGTTGGCAAAGCGCGTGCCCAGGATCAGTTTTGCATCCCGAATGGTTTCGGTAGTGTTATTGCGCAGCTCGCCGGTGATCCCTTCCTGCCCGACCCGCAAATCTGCGCTGATATTGCCCAGCCCGGGCCACACACTCTCAGATTGAAAAGCTTGCATGGACCACTGGTTAACCGATAAACCCCGCACCTGAGCGGGATCGCCCTGGACGAAGGTAATCTCGCTCGTACCGGCAGGAGCCCCTGTCCACGGATCGTAATAAGTTGTTATCGAGCTAAGTAACTCCCCTCCCTCCACCTGGACCTGATAGGCAGTTTGAGCGGGCGAAAACAGGCCAAAATACACTGTCGCCAGACCGGTGCCATCCGGCTGCGACCTGATCAGGGCAATTTTGTTCAAAATTATGTCGTTGCCGCGCAACGCTAAACCCACTCCAAAGGTACCTGCGGAAAAAATCAGGGTTAAGGCGGGAATGGTAACCCAGGCCAGGTGCAGGCGTTTTAATACTCTCAGTACTATATAGTTCACCGGGCCAACCAGCAATACATAAACAAACAATAAGAGCGAAAGCCCTCTTACCGAAGGCAGATCCAGGGCTGGCAAGGTGGATAAGGCGTAATTCATCTGGTCTGCGACCATCTGCCTGGGAGGGACATCCGGAGGCAACCAGTTTGGATAGGCCGAACCCGGTGAAAGAATTGCCTGCCAGAACGGTGTCGTTCCAGACCAGGCGTCGAAGGGCGAGCCCGCCATGTCCAGGCTGAACTGGTACACCTGCCCGTTGCCCACTTCCATATGTTGGATCAGGGTTATACCGGCCTGTTGAACGAGCGGCTTGCCACCGAGAACTTCTCCCCAGGCGACCAGGAATGGTCCCGGCACACGAATTTCTTCAAGCTGGGCGAATTCGGCTAACTCGGGAACCTGGTCAATTTCGAGCAAATCGGCAGGCTGAAAAGCAAGCAGGTTTTCCGGCAAGCCAGAGATCGTTTTTTGGGCGCCGGCGCCTCCACCTATAAACAGACGACCACCCCCCTGCACCCAATTCAGCAATGCTTCACGCTGCGCCTGGGTGAGCGTGGAGGTATCCACATCATTGAGCATCAAAACATCAAAGGAGCGTAATGCCGCCGACCGCTCAGGCAGGTCATTGAGGCTCAGATCGACCAATACGATTGGACGAAACTGCCCGGGAAGGGTGATTCCCCCAATCAGTGCCATTGCCCCACGTTCAGGCGCCAGGATTCCTACCACAAAGGATATATTCATCTGCGGCTGGACCGCTATAGTGGCGCTGTTCAGCAGTTCGTTTCCAGCATAGAGTTGAATTTCGATTTCACGGGAAAAAGAATTGGGCAATACGTACAAGGGGACCCGTTTGCGCGCCCCGGCAGGTAAAGGAACCGGTACGGCATAATTGGTGCCGCCGCTCCCACCGGTAATACGTGCCCGTAACTCGGTTTCCCGATCTGGGCCAAAGTTTTCCAGGGTGACATAAACCGGCAACCATTCACCATTTTTAAACACCCCTTGATAGGCTGCCTCGACCTGCATTTCGACCAAGGAGTCAGCCTGTTGGGCATGCCCGGGCTGGTGAATGAAGCCGAATAAAAGACCAAGAATCAGGAAGGCAAGCAAAAACAGGTGGATTCGTTTCACAGGTTTGCGCTCCTGGTTTTAATTATCAGCACTTTCCGTCATAGAACATATCGACGCGAAAAAGCGCGATCCGGTTATCGAATAATGGACGCCGGAGCATGCTGAAATGTTCCCGCCCGGCTGCATGTGGACAGCACTCCGGTGTTTTCAGTGGGCACCCCGGAATGTCCTATCCGTATTCGATCATACTTGAAAACAAGATTTCGGTCTATGGCCTGTCAGGGGAGTGCAAATAAGCGTATTGTGGAAAAAGCGCCATTAAAGTCGATAAAAAAGTTTAACCCGGAGCAGAAAGCAAATTCTCAGGGTGGCTGTACACGCGCATCTGCCACCCACTGGATTGGTTAATTTTGCCCCGAAAATAACCGATCAGAGTGACATTCCAGCCACGCGCCAGCTCCACCGACAAACTGGTTGCTGAAGTGCGTGAAACCACCACCGGGCAACCCATACGCACGGCTTTATTGAGCATTTCGGTGCTGATCCTGCCGGTGGAAAATAATACACTGCCGTGCGTATTGATACCCTGTTTCAGACAATATCCGCGCAATTTATCCAGCGTATTATGACGCCCCACATCTTCAGCGCGAGCAATCGTATTGCCCTCGCGCCACAAAATACTGGTATGTACTCCTCGGGTGATCCGATATAATTCGCCGGCCGCATACAGAGCTTTCAAACCTTCTTGTAGTTCTTCCAGGCTGACGGCGATTGAAAAATCTAATGGCTCAAGACGAGCAACCAATTCGGTAAATGTTGCCCCACCGGTGCAACCGGAAGTGAGGATTTTGCGGGTCGGAGGAACGAAGGTTTTATCCAGCCACACATCCACACAGGAGCCTTCCCTTTTAATGGCCAGCTCGACGATTTCATCTACACCCTGGATCAATCCCTCATTCGCCAGAAAGCCAATCGCCAGGTCATCCAATCCGATCGGCGTGGCTGCCATGGTAAGCAGTTCCTGGCCATTAACGTAAATACAACATTCGCGCTCCTCGATGACTTCCCCCTCACTCACCAGAACAAATTCGCCATTCTGAAAGATATAAAATCCTGTGCCGACTGCCCCCGGATGGGATGAGTCAGCCGGCAAAATTACCAGACGATCAGCTTTATTTTCCATAAGGTACCTGTATACGCTGCACTACCCAGTTCCACAACCATTATTCACACGGCAGCCTCAACAGCCACGGCGCAAACTTTATAATCCGGGATTTTTGCACGTGAGTCACGCACATCCAGGGTCAATTCATTGGCAGCAGCCTCGGCGAAATGGAAGGGAATGAAAACCATACCCTGGGGAGATCGATCGGTCACCAGGGCTTTGACCTCTATCCGCCCACGCCGGGAGCGCACCTTCACTTTCTGCCCGTTGTGGATGCTCAGTCGGGCGGCATCTTCCGGATGGATTTCCACCGTGGCTTCCGGATAAATTAAATTCAGACGGGAACGCCGGGTAAGGGTGCCGCCGTGCCAGTGGTACAGTACCCGTCCGGTGGAAAGGATAAAGGGATATTCATCATCGGGCATTTCAGCGCCAGCGCCATATTCCAACGGAGTGAATTGTCCTTTGCCGCGTGGAAAAGTGTCCGTAAACAGATAAGGCGTGCCCGGTTCGTCCGCACTGTTGCAGGGCCAATGAACACCGGACTCTGCCTCCAGGCGAGCATAGTTGATCCCCTGGAAGGGCGGCGTCAGTGCAGCCATCTCGTCCCAGATCTCCGCAGGATGAGCATAAGTAAAGCCAGCGCTGCTTTCACGCCCCAGTTTTGCTTCCACACGTTGCGCAAGATCGCAGAGAATTTTCCAATCGTCACGCGCTTCACCAGGCGCAGGGATAGCCGGACGCACCAATTGTACCCGCCGGTCGCTGTTGGTGAAGGTGCCATCCTTTTCAGCGAAACTGGTCGCGGGCAGGATCACATCGGCATACTCAGCGGTCTCGTTGAAAAAGATGTCCTGCACCAGCACAAAATCCAGGTTTTCCATCACGTGGCGGGCGTGCCGCAGGTTAGGTTCGCTCATCAGAGGATTCTCGCCCATCACAAAATACGCCCGAATCAACCCGGCATCGGCCGCGTCAACCATTTCCATGGTCGTCAGACCCGGTTCCGGATTTAACTCTACCCCCCAGGCGCGGGCAAACTTATTGTAAATCTCCGGATTGTCCACGGGCTGGTAGCCGGGGAAGACATTGGGTAAGCCGCCAGAGTCAGAACATCCTTGAACATTGTTCTGACCGCGCAGCGGGTTGAGGCCCGTCCCCGGGCGACCGATATGTCCGGTGAGCAGGGCGAGATTCGCCAAAGAGAGAGCGTTATCGGTGCCATGTACGCTCTGGCTGATGCCCATGCCCCAATAGATCGCCGCGGCACTCGCACGTGCATATAAGCGCGCTGCCTGGCGTATTTGTTCTGCCGGGACTCCTGAGATACTCTCCGCCCATTCCGGAGTGCTGTCCATGATCTCTTCAACGTATTGCGGGAATCCTTCGGTACGCGCCTCGATAAACTCGCGATTATACAATCCTTCGGAGACGATCACCTGCGCCATCGCCTGGAAAACCGCCACATCCGTCCCTGGCGTCTGGCGCAGCCAGAGCGTGGCAAACTGGGTCATCTCGATTGCACGCGGGTCGATAACGATTAATTTCGCGCCATGCTTAACCACCGCTTCTCGTAAAAATGTGCTGATGACCGGGTGGGTTTCGCTGGTATTGGAGCCGGTAACGATAAATACTTCCAGGTTCTTCATTTCGGCAATCGAATTGGACATGGCTGAAGAGCCGATGGCGATTTGCAGGCCGGTTACTGAGGCGGCGTGACACAACCGGGCACAGTGATCCACGTTGTTGGTGCCCAAAACACCCCGAACGAACTTCTGGAATACATAATTGTCCTCGTTGGTAGCTTTGGCCGAACAGAAAGTGCCAATCGCATCACCGCCATAGGTGCGGTTAATTTCGGCCAGGCGTGTAGCTGCCAGGTCCAGCGCCTCATCCCAGGAGGCCTGGCGAAAACCTTCCAGACCAGCTGGCTTGCGTGGTTTTTCACCCAGATCCTTACGAATCAGCGGGAATTTCAGGCGAGAGGGGTGCTGGACAAAGTCCATCCCGAATCGTCCTTTGACGCACAGGCGACCATAATTAGGGGCAACGTTGGCTGGCGCCGAAACCCGCACGATGTGATCTAAAGCGATATGCAGATCAACCTGACAGCCCACCCCACAATAGGGACAGGTGCTGCGTACGATTTTTTCTACCGTTATCATACGAACCTCATCACAATACCATTTATTCAGTTGTCTCCGCATTGGACCGCTTACGCTTCGGCCGGCGGGTAGCGGAGCGAATTTCATCAAAATTCAGGCCCTGTTCCAATAAGAATTCGGCTTTACCTTTAAGCGCTCCGGTCGGGCATACTGCCACACAATTACCGCAAAACACGCAGGTGGTTTCGGGCATGGGTTTTTCGAAGAAAGTGGTTATCCGGCTCTCAAACCCGCGCCCGCCAATCGCCAGAGCGTAAGTAAACTGCAAGTCATCTGCGCAGGCCTGGACACAGCGCCAGCACTGGATACACTTTTCATAATCACGCACGTAAAACGGATTATCATCCTTTACCGGTTCCCCTCGTTTTTTTGCACCTATAAAACGCGCGGGGTCAGCCTCATACTGGCGTATCTGAGCCTGGATATCCGTGGCTTCTCTCAAATCCACACTGGCTGCCAGCATCTCCAGGATCGTCCGACGCGCACGCAGGACGCGTGGACTGGCTGAATGAACCACCATCCCTGCTGCAGCCTGGGTCACACATGCCGGAGCAAGCACACGCCAGCCTTCGACTTCAACCACACATTGGCGGCAAAGCCCGTTGGGTGTGGTGAGTTCATGGTAACAAATCACCGGCACATCGGTGTTTTCCCGGCGCGCGATGTCCAGCAGAGTTTCACCTGGACTGGCCTCTACCGTACGACCATCCAGAGTAAGCGTGAAATCGATCGGGCTTTTATCCATGGATGTTCCCTAACGAGGCAGGCTGATATAGGATTCCAGTTGCTCAATGATAAATTCCTGCTCGTCGATCACCTCTTTGATCACATCTCCGATGGAGATCAGTCCGACCAGGCCATGATCGCCCAGGACAGGCAGGTGGCGAATGCGTCGATTGGTCATCAGCGCCATACACTCCGCAATCGATTGGTCAGGGCGCACGCAAATAACCTGGGAGGTCATCACCTCCGTTACCGGAGTGTCCTCCGCCTTACGCCCCAGCAGGTCTACCTTGCGGGCATAATCTCGTTCGGAGAAAATGCCCACCACCTCGCCATGATCCAATACGAGCACCGCGCCGATATTTTTATCGTTCATCACTTCCAGCGCATGCAGGATGGTTTCGTCCTGGCTGACCGAAAACACCTGATTGCCTTTCTTCTGAAGCAGTAACGCCACGGTTTTCATGCCGACGTCTTGAAACATAGCTCACCTACCTTTCACCAAATAAATGGGGCCAGTGTTCCATTGCGCTTAACACTGCCATGGCGGCGGTCTGACCGAGACCACACAACGAAGCGTCTGTCATTGTCCAGCCGGTATCCTGCAGCCGGGCAGCATCTCCTTCTACAGGGACACCCCTGGCAAATCTCTCCAGCACTTCCAGCTGGCGTTGTGTGCCAAGCTGGCAGGGATAACATTTTCCACAACTCTCATGGGCGAAAAAACCCGCCAGATTGACCAGCACCCGGCGCAGATCACGCCGGTCGTCGAAAACCATCACCGCTCCAGAGCCGATAGAGACTTTCGCCTGGCGTGTGTCTTCAAAGGTAAGCCGCAGATCCAGTTGCTCTGGCGGAATGAAGGTCCCCGCCGCGCCCCCCAGTAAAACCGCCTGTAACGTCCTGCCGGCTGGCAACCCACCACCAAACTCATCAATCAGCTCGCGCAAGGTAATACCAAACGGCGCTTCCACCAGGCAGGGCTGGCGTACATCTCCGGAAAGACAAAACAACTTGGTGCCGGGTGATTTTTCTGTGCCGGTTGATCGATAGCTCTCTACACCCTCACGCAATATAAAGGGCACATTACAGATGGTTTCCACGTTGTTGATCACTGTCGGCTGGCCGAATAAGCCGTGGGTGGTTGGGAAAGGCGGCTTGATGCGCGGGAAACCACGTTTCCCTTCAATGGATTCGAACAGGGCGGTTTCCTCACCGCAAATATATGCGCCAGCCCCGGAGCGCAACTCCAGATGGAAATTAAAACCACTCTCCAAAATATTGTCCCCCAGGAAGTGATACTGTTCTGCTAATTGCAGCGCTTCTGCCAGGATACTTTGCGCTTTCCGGTACTCTCCACGGATATATACGTAGCCGTAACTGGCTCCAATTGCGAACGCGGCGATGATCATCCCTTCGATTGACGCAAAAGGATCATATTCCAATAGTACCCGATCTTTGAAGGTGCCCATCTCGGATTCGTCAGCGTTGAGCACCACGTATTTAGGTTCACCCGGCGCCTGAGCCGCCCCGTCCCACTTGATACCTGTGGGGAAAGCCGCTCCCCCTCGTCCAACCAGACCGGAAGCGCCGATCATCGCCCGTACAGCTTCGGGGGACATACCCAACGCCTTCCTTAAACCTTCAAAACCGCCCGCAGATTGATAGGCTGCGATATCCAATGGCGGAATTTGCCCGATCCGAGCGGTTAACCAACGCAAATTCCCTTTAAGTAGGAAATCGGTCCGGTCAGCAGGAGCAGCAAGCCACTCCTCGTAGTCTTTCGCCACTGCCCGGCTGACCAATCTCCCATCTGCCAGCACGGCTGGCGCCTGGTCGCAGACTCC
>JAGUYX010000048.1 GCA_020061145.1 Anaerolineales bacterium
AATCGCGCAAAAATCGATTTTTCCCAGACCTTACAAAGTCTGAACCAGAAACTCAACGATTGCACCGACTCGGGGGTGATTACCTCGCTCATAAGGCAGGAAATCAATGACCTGCTCAACCCCAAGATTCTGCATATATTTTTATATGACTCTCATACGGATTGTTTTATCCCTGCCCGGGAATCTGGAAAGGCGCTTACAACAGAACTGATTTTTCCAACCGACAATCCATTGGTAACCTTGCTGGAAAACCGCGGTCGACGGTCGCTGTATTTGCGCGACGGGGAAAATATCCCTGATCGGCTGGAAGGCGAAAAGGACCGAATAAATCTATTGGGCGCCCGTTTGTTCATACCTATGGTTCAAAACGCCAATCTGGCAGGCTGGTTGGCTCTTGGAGAACGACGGTTGGGTGAACCTTATTCCTCCGCGGATATTTATTTTCTGGAAGCCCTGGTTGAAGAACTGGCGATTTCGCTGGGAAGAAGCCGTGTGATTCGTGATCTTGAACAGCGCATCGAGGAAATGGATGTGCTTGCGGGAATTGCCCAGGGGGTGAACTTCTCTCTGGATTTCGAAGACATTTTACAACTCGTTTATCTCCAGACGCTTTTACTTATTCCGGCAGACTTTCTGGCTATTTTGCTGCGCGACCAGACCCGCGCAGCAAGTTATTATGCCTATTTTTCTCAATCGGGGAAGCGTGAGGCTGGTAAGGAAAACCGTCCTCTGGCCGACAATTATGGATTGGACCAGGTCGTATTGAAAACCGGCGTCCCCTTCCTCACGCGAGATTATCAACTCGCCTGCCAGGAAGAACATTTACGCCCCACGATCGATGGGGTGTATGCCTGGATCGGGGTACCCCTGAAATCCGGTACCGAGACTATAGGCGTGCTCAGTCTGGCTGCATCATCCCCGGATTTTCGCTTTGGTGATGACCATCTCCGCCAATTACGTGCCATAGCAGATCTGACCGCAGGAGCAATCATAAAAATCAGCCTGTTGGAAGAATCCGAACAACGCGCCCGGCAAATGGCGACTTTGAATGAGGTAGCACGTGAATTGGGTTCTACCCTGGATATCAAGCTGCTATTAAATCGTGTGCTACAAAGTGCCGTCCAGATTTTGCATTGCGAAGCCGGCACGCTTTTCCTGGTTGACCGGGAAACGGGCGAATTAACTTTTACTGTTACAGTCGGGCCTGTGGCTAAAGATCTGGTCGGTAAGCGGTTACCGGCAGGCACGGGATTGGTGGGGAAAGCCATTCAAACACAAGCTCCTGTGGTTGCCAATGATGTGTTGCGCCACACAGGTTGGTTCGCCGTTCCAGATGCCCAAACCGGTTTTCAAACCCGTTCCTTGCTGGTCTTCCCCATGATTGTGAAGAACGTGGTTGTTGGCGTGGTAGAGGTCATCAATAAACGCAACGGCTTACCTTTCAACCGGGCAGATCAGGAATTGTTGCAGGCGTTTGCGGCTCAGGCAGCAGTCGCCTATGAAAATGCACGATTGTATACGTTGACAGACCAGGCGCTTGCAGAGCGGGTGGAAGAATTATCGGTAATGCAACGCATCGATCGGGAACTAAATGCCAGCCTGGAGATTCACCGGGCGATGCGCATTACCCTGGAATGGGCTATGCGTCGCTCCGGTGCAGAAGCAGGCCTGATCGCAGCAATTGATCCTTCGGTCGGACCGACCATTATGGCGTCTCAGGGATATGCAGATGACCTGGAGCGATTGGATGGCAAATTACCCGAGCTGATTCCCGCAGTCAGACAGGCATTGTTAAGTGGGACTTTACAAGAGAATACAGATCTGGGGGAAAACCAGGATGCGAGGTTATTGCCGCAGGCAATTTCGCAGCTGGTGGTTCCCATTCGCCGCGATACCGGTGTCATCGGGATCGTCTTGCTGGAATCGTCAACATCCACCCTGGGGGGTGAGGAGTTCCAGCAATTTATTGCTCGCCTTTGTGACCATGCGGCTATTGCCATCGCCAATGCGCGTTTATACGAGCAAGTCCAGCAAGCCAATCAGGCGAAAAGCGAATTTGTCTCCATGGTTTCCCATGAGCTCAAAAACCCGATGACGGCTATCCGCGGATATACGGACCTGATGCTGGTAGGTGCAGCGGGGGCAATAAGTGAGGCGCAGGGCAAATTTCTGCACACAATTAAGGCCAACGTAGAGCGTATGCAGGTGTTGGTTTCTGACCTGACTGATATCGCCCGGATCGAGGCCGGCAGGATGCGTCTGGAATATCGTTCTGAATCGATTCGCGAAATTGTGCGCGATGTGACCTCTTCGCTGCGTGCGCAAATTGAGCAAAAACAGCAGCATTTGGAAATCGAAATCGATGAGGGTTTGCCTGCCGTCTGGGGGGACCGCCATCGCCTGATCCAGATCCTGGCCAATCTGGTGGGTAATGCACATAAATACTCGCCGGAGGGGACGCAGATTCTTATCCGGGCGATGCAATCGGCAAATGATCCTCGCATGGTTCAGATTTCGGTTCAGGATTCGGGTTTCGGGATCACCCTGGAAGACCAGCAAAAAATCTTCCAGAAATTTTTCCGCGCCGAAGATCATGAAGTCCGCAACGTCCAGGGTACCGGTCTGGGATTAAATATCACCCGGCATCTTGTTGAAATTCAAGGGGGAAAGATCTGGTTTGATTCGGTTTATCGCCAGGGAACGACGTTTTATTTCACCATCCCGATTGGCCCAACGAATTAATTCCACCTGATTCCCGGTTTTCGGAAACATTTTTTACCTCTTTATCGTCTATCCGGTAATGCAACAGATATACCGGCGGGAGATCGAACTCCCGATCGAAATTATGCAGTACTGAGGTGAGAAATGACTACCAAAAAGAAACTCTTCGTTATCGTCTCTGCCATCGCCATCCTGTTTGGACTGATGGGCGCCTCCTTCCAGCCGGCGCTGGCTGGGGAGCAATCGGCTGCAGTTGTCTGTCTCCAGTGGCACACGGTGGAACGAGGCGAAACGCTTACCAAAATCGCTGCCCTCTACAACACCTCATGGCGCACCCTGGCCGAGATCAACCAGCTCGAAGACCCGAACCTGATCTATGCCGGCAGCCGCCTGTGTGTAAAGGCCAGTGGCACGGTCACGGGCACCCCCACCACACCGCCTGTGGTAACTCCGGGAAGCGGATCGACTTCGAATATTCGGGTGTACGCCTCGAGCGTCAAAGAAGATCAGTGGGTGACTCTGCGTGGTCAATACCTGGCCGCGGACACCAGCTACTCCGTGTACCTGTACCGCTATGGCCTGGAACTGACCTCTGCTTACCTGGTGGGCACGGCCAGGACGGATGCGAAAGGCGCCTTTAGCGTGACCTACAAAATCCCGAAGAAGCTGGTCGATATTACCAGGATATCGGTAACCTTGCGAAACAACAGAGGTGATGTAGCCACAAACTGGTTCATCAATGCCACCGCAGAAGGTAACACCGGTGGGATCTCGATGCCGAAATTCAGCTTCAGCCTCGTGGAAGTTGATGAAAGTGATAGCATCACCATCCGCACCAGCAATCTGCCCGCCAATGTTCGCTTCGATGTGCTTATGCACAAAGCTGGCACCAAAGGTGAAAATGGCATCAACGTGGGTTATGTGTACGACGATGACGGTGTGGTAAAAGCCACCTTCGAAATTCCGGAAGAACTGGCTGGACGTTCCAAGATCGATATCCGGGTTGAGAATCAGAGCCTTGGGATCTTCTACTACATGACGGTCGAGAACAAAGACCAGTAATTGACATCAATCGCCTGATCGAAAACATAAACCATCCCGCTTTTCAAGTAAGCGGGGTGGTGTTCTTTAACCGAAAGTCGAACGGTGCGGATAATTATTTTATCTAAGGGTGGGTTGCATCCAGACCGGTCCATCTGGCCGCATGATAAATGCCGCTTCAGGTCGGATGTCCTGTCCGGGAACAAGTTTAAGACGATAGCGCCGTAAAATTGCCGGAACGATCATGTTCGCCTCCAGCAGCGCCATATCCTTCCCGATACATTGTCTGGGACCTCGCCCAAATGGCAGGAAAGGACTGGTTGGGCCATGGAATCCATTTCCATGACTGAAGCGCTCTGGAATGAATGCATCCGGTTCTGCCCAATAATCCGGGTTGCGATGAACAGCATAGGGACTGATCGCTATCACGGTTCCGGGAGCAATATGATATCCATCCAACTGGTCAGCGGACAGGGCTTTTCGTCCCAGCACCCAGGCTGGAGGGTATAATCGCAGCGCTTCATGGAAAATATCCTGGGTTAGCTTTGCGCTATCTGCACCGGATTCAAATACGGTTTCAGATAATTGTTTTTCGATTTCCGGATGGGAGGCAATCAGATATAAAGTCCAGGTCAGCGCATTGGCAGTGGTCTCGTAACCCGCCAGCAGCAGGGTGATTACCTGGTTGCGTAACTGAATATCATCCATCGTTGCGCCGGTGAGGGGATCACGCGCTTCTAGCA
>JAGUYX010000166.1 GCA_020061145.1 Anaerolineales bacterium
CGGCGCAGCTCCTCCACCGAAAGATCTTCCGTTTTTCGTCGCTTCGCCATGAGCGAATTATACCCTGCCGGCTATCAGTCTTCGAGCTCCCACAGACTCAGGTCGTCCGCATAGGCGGTGAAATTGGGCGTATTTCCGGAGGCGACGAAAATTCCAAAAGAACCGGAGTCAAATTTCTGGTTTTCCAGCTCGACCAGCAAGGTCCCGTTGGCGTACAGTTTGATGGTGCGCCCCTCCATCAGAACGCCCATCTTATTGGTTGCCTCGGGCCCGCGTTTGATATTGCTGTTGGAGGTCCATTCGACCAGACCGGTATAGGTGCCATCCCAGGCATACAATCGGTAGCGACCATCGCAGGAGAAGGCAAACACGTACCCCTCATTGGGATCGGGGGAACGGAGCAACAATCCATACCGGTCCAGCCCGCTGCATTCATCCCCGGTACGGAAGGTGGTTTCGATAAAGAAATCGCTTGCCACCCCGTAATTGGAGATGCCCCATTCATCAAAACTACCCGGGCTGAAGCTTTTCATCACCAGGGAGCCATCTTCCACAGTAAACCGGGTGTTGCCGGAATCAACCAGGAACCATCGATTGGCATTGTTGAAGGAATCGGTAAACGTGGGTTCGCCGAGCCCGAGATCGGCCGTGGATTCAACCACCTGAATTTGAACCCAGAAGGGGGAGCTGGCGTTTCGCCCGATGCCAAATTCCGCGCCCATGGCGCTGCGTATCAGCCATTCGCTGCGATAGGTGCCGGCTTTCGCCGGAGCGGTGAATTTGATCTTGGCCTCTACTTCGTCGCCAGGGGTGACGACGCCGGGTAACGCCTGGGGGCTGGCGGCGCCCATCTGGTCGCCGTCGCTGAACACCAGGGCGTAGGCAGTATTCCAGGTGCAGGTGCCATCGTTACGTAGTTTCCAGATCTTCTCAAATTCCTGCCCACCGGATACTGTTGTATCATCCGGGAAAGTCATATCTTCCACGAAGGCGACTTTATTGGTGCAGGCAGATTCATCCTGGACTGCTTCAGGTTCGGGTAAGAACTGGTAATCCCAGCCGAAATCTATCCCACTGAGCGCCTGCTGGTCTGTCAGAGTAACCTGCACTTCAGCTTTATCGGGTTCCGGCGCTGTCCAACCACCGGGGATCAATATCGGCCCGTTTACCAGGCTATCTGCCTGGATAGAGACACAGTAGGTGCCGGCGGGTAATTCAGAAAACTGGTATCTTCCCTGCCCGTCCGTGCGTACTGTTCGAAAACCGCTGCCCGGGCAGGCGCCCTGTCCCAGCGAAACTTCGATATCCTCCAGACCGGGTTCGTTATCTTCACGCACGCCATTCGCCTGGAACCCGCCACCTTCTATCTGAACGCATCCGGCGGATGGAACGGCGGGTTCTCCACCCTCGCCGCCGGCGATGGCGCATAGATCATGCCACACCCCTCCGCTGATGGAAGACTGACCGCTGGTTTCCTGCGGGGTTTCACTGGCAGGCGGCTGGTCGCCAGGCAGAATATTATCAACCTGCAAGGTAAAGCTACCGGTAATGCCATTTACATCTACCTGGTATTCGCCTGCTGGCAGTCCAAGCACATCCAGTGGAATGACGTGGTCGAAAGGTACCAGCGCATCGGTACAGACGGCATCCGCAGGACGCTGGGTGGTGAGGGTCACGCGGAATAAATTCCCGGCGCGTTCCACCATTGTCTCGTCCAGCGTGGTACAACCATCCGGCAAATTGCCTCGAGCAACCGCCTGCACCTGAACCGGAAAAGATTCCAGGATCATAATGTCAATGGTTTCCACGACCGCCAGCCCGGCAATAACATCGCCTTGAGGGGGCAGGCCCGGTGTGCCGGGTGAGGGGCTGGCTGTGCCGCCGGTCTGGCTGGCAGGCAGGGTACATCCCGCCAGAAAAAGAGCGAGGATCAGGATCAGGTAACCGATTTGTTTTTTAGGCATCATAAACATACGCACTTCCTCTTTTATGATCATTATCGGGAAATTTATGCTCCAGATTAAACGCCGGAAGGCCAGGATTAGTTCCTTAGCCGAATTTTCTTTTTGCAGGTGATTACCCATCAACTCTTGTGTGCAGTATCGCGCAGGATGCCTTCCAGGCGCAAGGCAACTACCTGGCGATCAAAGTGGGCAACCACATAGGCGCGGCCATGCTGACCCATTCGCTGGCGCTCCTGTGGTTTTCCGGCCAGCTCCAAAATAGCCTGCGCCAGCCTTTCGGGATCTCCCGGCGGCACCCAGATGCCTGCTCGGGCAGATTCAACCACCTCCCGAATGACGCCATCGATCGCCAGGATCACCGGTTTTCCGGCAGCCAGGTAGTCAAAAACCTTGTTCGGGTACACGGTTTTGTATTCCGGAACAGGTTTCAGAATGGCGATGCAGGCATCTGCGGCTGCCAGGGCTTCAGGCATCTCGGTTTTTGGCAGCGGGGGGAGGATGTGGACATTCTCCAGGCCCATTTCCCCGGCCTGCGCGATCAGGCGAGGTTTTTCTTTTCCATCGCCCAGCAACACCAGCTGGATTTCCGGATGATCGCGTAATAAATCCGCCGCGCGAAGCAAAACCCCCAGGTCATTCGAAAGGCCAAAGGCGCCGGCATACAGAAAAACCGTTTTCCCTGCCAGGGTGTGCCTTTGACGGAAGCTCTCCCCGGAAATTTCCGGATGAAACATGCGCGTGTCGGCTCCATTGGGCACCAATTCCACCTGGCGAGCGCCGCGGGACAGCACATGTTCTCGAAAACCGGGCGAATTGATGATCAGACGGTCCGCACTGCGATACAAAAACCGTTCGAAAGCCTCCGCAGCGCGGATGAACCCGCGATTCTTCAAAACGCCCACACCCACGGCAAACGCCGGCCACAAATCCCGAATTTCGAGTAAAAATGGAGCCCGTTTTAGGCGGGCGACTGCCCAGGCGGTGCCGGCCTGAAAGATGGGTGGAGAAGTGCCCCACACCAGGTCTACCCCTCGAACGCGCAGGGCGGTAAACAATGAGGAGACCATAAAACTGAAAAAGCTGAGCACGCGGTGAAAAAAACTGCGATGCCAGGCAGGATAAGTGTAGGCGCGCAGGATGGTAATCCCCGGTTCCGGATGTTTTTCGTGAGGTGTCTCCCCACGGCTGCCCGTGAGATAACTGACCGGGCTGGCAATTACCGTAACCCGGTGTCCACGCTCCGCCAGAAAGCGCGCCAGCTCATGATGGCGCGTTCCGCCGGGTTCGTTCAATGAAGCAAAAGCCTGGTGAATCAACAGGATATGCATGTTCGTTGCGCTTACGGATGACCGGGTGCAGTGTTTATGCCAGAACTTTCTGGCAGGATCCAGTCTGTGAAAAGGATAACGGGTGGGCTGGCTCGCACTTCAACAGCCAGCGATAAGGCGGGTTCGCGCACCCGGTAGGTGGGCGAAAACCAGCCCCAGGTAGGCGAACCGGGGGTTTGGCCATACAGGGTTTCGCCGGCGCGGTAAAGCTGAGGTTGTAACTGTAATGTCTTGCCGGGTGGCAGGGGGCGGCTCCAGACCTCCAGAATAATCAGCCCAAAAGGAGAGCGGAGTTCCAGCCTGATCCGGTCCGGGAGCTCTTTTAGCTGCCAGGGCCAATCGGGCAGCAACCAGTGCAGGCGGAGGGTGAAATTCCGCGGCCGGTAACCGCGCATGGGCAAAATCTCATCTTTGACTCGCCACATTGCCGGAGGTAATTGCTGCACGGACCGGTTATGGTCCACGCCGAACCGGCGATAACCGTCCTGCCGGGCGGCGATCACCGAACCCGGTTTATCCCCATCGGGCGACCATACCAGTACCTTTGCCTGCGCCCAATCTAAAAACAGAAAACGTCCCGCCGGGGTCATCTGATCCTGCCCCTCGAGTGTGAGGGTGTTATGGACAGCGGTATGCACCAGGGCATTATCCCAGGGGGGCGGAGCGGTATAGGCGTAGGTGCCCGCGTCGCGGGCCAGGTTCATGCCGCGCCACCACAAATCCAGGTGTAGCTGGTCGGCGTGACCGGGGCGGCCGGTGAACGAAGCGGCCCGCAGATAAACCCAGCTCTCTCTATTTGAATGGCGCAGGGTAAGCGGGGCAGGTGGGGGGGAATTCGCGGGAGGGGGTGAATTCAAGGTGGCCGGGGTCGCCAGCCAGAGTGACATATCGTCCCAGGCTCCGGTGGGGAACAGGTTACTTCCACAAAAAACACGCCCGGCAGCCTGCAAAACCGGACGGTAATCGGAAAATGATCTGACCGTCAGCGGCAGGATATAAGCGCCGTCATTGGGTCCCAGGTTTGGCGCCTGCCCGGAAATGGGATCGGTCAAAGCGCAAATCCAACGGGTGGCGGCTGCCAGGCGCTGGGACACCGGAGGAGGAAATTCGTCGCCGCGCTCACTTGCAAGGCACGACATCCACAAGGCCAGCTGCAATACCAGCCGGGTATAGTTGGCGCTATGCTGGCAATAAACTCCGTCCGCATCGATCTGTTCGAGCAAACCCTGGTGAAATAACGACCAGCCTGTCTCTCGCCACGCCTTCGCAGCCGGAAAATGGGCTAAGAAACAGCCGGCTGTGTACAAAGCTGCGGCTTCCGAGAGCAGGTGGTTGTTCCCCTGGGCGCGGGCGTAATCCAGGGTGGCTGGAATCCGGCTGGCAGAAGCTGCAATTGCTTCCAGGAACCGCAGGTGCAATGGATCGTTGGGGTTGATCTCTGGGGCGAAAACGGTATAACAGAAAACCCAGGAGATCAGGCGCAGCCCCACTTCCTGGGCGGATACCCAGTTCCAGCCGGTATAAACCGGGTTGTTTTCCAGGAACTCAGCCACCCGGTCCCAGAATGCCCGGGCATATTCAGGTTTTTGTTCCAGATGATAAGCCAGAGCCAGGGTGATCGCCCACCCAAAGCGGGCCGGTTCCCAGACTTGTTTGAGGTCAAAGTGCGCATCCGGTAAATAAGCCTGTGCGCGGCGTTCCAGCTCGCCCCAGGGTAACAGGGGCGCCGGCGGGCGGAGTACCAGCGGCTGTGGCGGCCCGCCAAACAGGCGTACCTGCCCGTCCAGAATTTCTGCAGCCTGTTTTTGCAGATTGGCGAGCTCCTGAGGGGTATAGAGGAGCATCAGTTCACTAACCTGGGGCAGGGGGAATAGAGGGTATTCGGGGCTTAACACCTCTGGCGAAACCGGTTCGTTGTGCTTGTCCTTCCCGATATGTCCGCTGAGCAAACCTGTCCGGTAGCGGAGATAAGCTACGGTTTGCCGCACGGGGAGTTGGGTGAAGATTTTTACAAATCTGTGCCAGCGGGGAAGCTCAGGGTAAGTCATTCAAGAAAACCAGGAGTATACGTAAGAGAAAATGTAGAACGCAGCCGGTTTATAGGGGAAGCGTTGGTTGGATGAATTCAGCGAGATGATCGATCATCTCGCCAACAATAGCTATTGTGCGTTGCAGATCCCCCTCGACCTCCAGGCTGTGGTTGGCATTATCAAACACCACCAGGTGCGCATCGATTACCTGTTGCAGGTGTGCAGCCCGAGCGGGGTCGTAAGTGTTGTCCGCCGTTCCACAGAACAATATCGCCGGAGCCTGCAGTTGTTGGGTGGCCTGTTCGACCAGGGGCAGGCGAAACAG
>JAGUYX010000163.1 GCA_020061145.1 Anaerolineales bacterium
CCCCCACCAGATCAGTCCATAATAGCAACAATGGATAGATCGCCAGACTAATTCCAGCGGACAGAGCTGTTTTGACGAAAATGCCCGGGGGATTCTTCCCCCACAGTTGGTTCAGTATCACCCAACCGGGGAGGATAAACGCCAATATCGCCAAAAGTAACCAGCCCATCCAGATGGTGATTTCACCAACCAATCCCCGAAACAGGAGCATGGGTTGGTATAACAATGAAAAATCCAGCTGGTTTTGAACGGGCTCACCGTCCGAATACATGGCGCCGTGTGCATATGCTTCCGGGGGAGCTACAGCCAGGTCGATCACTGCTGAGGTAGTAGAAAGTTCCAGGTAATAATCCTGGCGATAGGATTCTGGCAGAGCCGGAAAGGAAATTATCAACCTTTCGCCGGATAAATCCGGGGTTACCGGCACTACACTTTCAGCGAGTGGGAGCGATTCACCAGGGTTGTCGTACAGCCTGGCGAAAATTTCCCCCGCCTGCCCGACCTCCACTACGGTGACCCCGACACCTTCCAGACCATCAAAACGGGCATAAAACGTCTGTCCCAGGCTATTTCCGTTATCCAGAGTCCAGGTTTCTACACCGGGTTGAATGAGCGAATTGGATTGAATCGAAGTGCAGGCCGGGGTGAAAAATAACAAAAGGACCAGACCAATCAGAAGGCCGGGGGTAAATTTCATGAGCTGGCGACGAATACCTTTCAAAGGGGTCAATCTTTCAGCCACTAATTTTACCAACAAACACTTTCACCACAGTTAATCAGCCTGAACTCCGTTCAACTGCGCACAACCAGAGCCGAAAGTAATTAAACTGCAAATCCGCTACCCTTCTGGGGTGCCTGCCGCGCGGCAACAAACCATAGACAGATTGGGTGGCACGTAAAAATCGTTCGCCTGGGTTACAAAAGCTGTACGGAGTACAGTCTTTAATGAGATCATCATTGCGGTCAAAGACCATCCCCTGGGCGGTTTCCTGCTTTTTACAATTTCTCTGCTCTGGCTGGCCAGCCTGAGCCGTCTATTTCGACCAGCTTCAGCCAACAATTCCTGGTGATGTTGTTCCTGTAATAACCAATCCGTCTGTGAAAACATGGGGAAAACTCCTCTCCAATTCTGGTTGCGGGGTATCGCCACGGTTCATCCGGTAAACAACCAGCGGCCGGGTTGTGCGCTTACCTGTAATGACGAAATAAAAATAAAAAGACGAACACCCGCGGGTAAAATTTCCCCGCCGGACAGGTTTTTTTATTGTGATTTATTCAAAAGCTGATGGGATCCTTGGCTTTTTTAACTTTCTTCAGGTGGTTTTATCGACCTGAAGTTAAAGTACAACGCCAGATCATAAATGATCTTCAACCCGCCCGAAATCAGAAAGGGCAGGCTGAGCAAAGCCGGATTGGCAATAAATACGCCAGTCAGCACCGGGGAAAGCGAGGCCCCGATAGTGCGCGCCACTCCGGTAATCCCCGCTGCAGCGGACCGTTCATCCGGCTCCACCACCGCCATGGTGTACGACTGGCGGGTGGGGACATCCATCTGCGAAATGCTGAATCGGATCAGCAACAATATTATTGCCAGGCTCAGACTGGGCATCAGCGGCACCAGCATCAGCAATACATTCGATGGCAAATGAGTGAAAACCATGGTGTTGATCAGGCCAATTCGCGATGCCACCCAGGCGGCGCTGAGTGCCGATATACCCGCCAGGATGTTTGCCCCGAAGAAGATTGCCCCTAACATCGCCGGCTCCACGCCAAACTTCACGTTGAACCATAAAGCCATCAAACTCTGAATCACGAATCCGCCAGCAAATGCATCCAGGCTGAATAAAGTAGCCAGGCGAAACACCATTTTTTGAGATTTATACAGCCCCAAAAATCGTTCAGGGGCAGGATTTCCCGTTTGAGAGAGCGTTGATGAGCCTGATATCGAAACCCGGCGAACTTCCACCGCCGGCGATAAGCGGGAAAAGAACAGAATCAGGACCAGACCGATTACACCGTAACCCAGCACAATCACCCGGTAGCTGAGCAGCGGTGTGTATCCAATTGTCTGCAAGAATTGGGATAATCCCCCGCCGGAGAGAGCGCCTAAGGCGGTGGCGAACGAACCCACCAGGTTATACCAGGCAAAAACCTGGGTGCGTTTGCGGTCGGTGACCAGCACAGATAATGAAGCCTGTTCGATGGAAAGAAATGGGCCGACTTCATTCCCGCTCGGGCTGATCACCCCGATAATGGCTGCCAGCAGAAGCAGGTAAAAATTATCCGTAGCGGAAAATAAGCCCGCCGCCAGCACCATCAAGGCGCCCCCCACAATCAACATGCGCTTGCGTCCCAGGCGATCGGCATGCGTGGTGATCCATAGCGAAATTGCCGTATCGCCCAGCAGAGTAAAAGTCAGCAGTAAACCGATAGCCGTTTCTGCCAGGCCCAAGTGACCCAGGTAAAGCGCCAGCACAACTGACAAGAAACCATAGGCAAATAAACGCAGGATTCGGGTGCTGAATAAGATCTTGATATCCGTTGACAACTGAAACCAGGCCCAACCAGACTTCTTCAGCCGGAAATTATTTGCTGCCATTTGTCCACCCAGTCTCGATCCATACGGATCAGGCGTTGCTTTTTCAGGTTTTCCTGCATCATCCCGCGGATATGCTTATCCGGGTTCGCCAGCCATTTTATTATGCTGGTTTTTCTCTCGTCTGGCAATGCCGCCACAGCCACACTCCAGCAATAAGCCAGCCCAACGATCACACTATTTAAGACGTCCAACGTCGCCCGCGCATGCTCAGGGTCCGCCAGCAAACTTGTTTCACACAGGGCAGCAATCGCTGCCCGCTGCTCGTAAGGGTTACCTGTGCTCCAGGATTGCATTTCAGCAAGCAGGCGGGCCATATCCACTGTTCCCAGGCGTTGAAGCGCCATGGCGACCGCTTCCCGGATGCGCCAGCGAGGAGCCATGGAGAACGGTTTTAAGATCTCTAGCAGCAGAAGATCGCCTTCAGCCAGCAAACGGCCGGACCCCAGAATCCCACAAAACGCCAGAAATTCACCGGGGGAATTGGTTGGGGCAGGCTCTGGTGTAAATGTCAAATAACGCTGGAACAGGGGACGATCTCCAAGTTCGGCGACCTCCCTGGCCAGTTCGAGGTTGGCAAATGGTCCGGGTAAACCGGATTCCTGGCGCAGAAATGCATCCCAATATTCAAGTCGGGAATGGATTTCGCGATAAAGATCGATTTTCATCATTGGAGGGTTTCTTCCAGGGATGCTGATCTTGGCATCTCGAAAAGCTCCGCGGAAAAATGGTAGGCGCGAAACAGATCAGCGATGAAATGCATCCGATCTGGCAAATCCCCCCAATATTCGGCTCCGGATTCTAATGTGCTATCCGGGGTCGGGTCGACCTCGGCGAGGATTGCTTTCAGCTCTGGATTCTTGAGATGCGATAACTGCGGCGGGAAATGAACGGTCAAATCGTCGCCCAGACGCAGACGGTTGTCTGGCGGCAATTCCAGGCTCATCAGGCTTTCCGTGACCAAACGATGGGTTTCGAGTTGAGCTGCTGTCAGATAAAGGCGAATTGTTCGATCGAGCTGTGACAGGCGACCCAGAAAACGCAGAATCAGCCAGATCAATTCGGTTAACCAGGGGCTATCCGGGCGGAGCGTCCGTAGCAAATTGCGGGTAAAAGCTTCCGGTGTGATTACCGGCGCGACCAATGCTTCGTTAATTTCCGGTTGCAGGCGGGTTTGTTCGTGGTACCCGATTTCCAGGTTGCCCAACAGTTGCCATTCGGCTTTGGCTTCCGGATCAGTTTCGAAGAGGGCGAGGTAATAATGTCGAAATGCCTGGCGCAGATAACCCTGCCCATCCGGTGGATCTCCGGGGCGTAAACCATCACAAAACCGGCTGATTTTTTGTTCATCGTAGGATACATCAGCCAGGCAGTCGTCAATAAAACGGGCAAATTCGTACCCGATTTCGGCG
>JAGUYX010000139.1 GCA_020061145.1 Anaerolineales bacterium
ATGGCCTTTTTCTTCCCACATGCCCAAAGAAGAAGGTTTTTTGGGTTGTTCGCCCTTGAACCCTTCACAGCCAGAGGTGAAAGATGATAAAAGAACGCACTGTATTGGAAGCCAAACGTTACGGAATCTACAGTTGCTATCGAAATACGCCCCTGCTTGAAGCGTCACGCAAAATGGTGACGGAGGATATCAGCTCTCTGGTCGTACTGGACGAGCAAGGGTACCTGACCGGTATTATTACTCGTACCGATCTGGTCCGCGCATATTTGGAAAATGAAAAGTGGGAGAACCTGCCGGTCAGTGCCTTTATGAGTGAAAATGTAGTTACGGTGGATCAAAAAGCCACATTAAAGCAGGTGGCATTATTGCTCCAAGAAAAACATATCCATCGGGTAGTCGTGGTGCGTGAAGAAGACGGAAAAAAACGGGCGGTTGCGGTATTTTCCGATAGTGATTTGATCCAACAGATGATTAAGTAAGTTGGCATTTTTATTCTGGGTCAAAAGGGGGATTGAACAGCGCTCAATTATGGATAATTATCCTCAATGATCGCATAATATTTTGATCAGTTTACGGTCAGGAAACTCCGTGAAAAAGTTCATCTTAACCTGGTTGCTTGCCGCGGGAACGGTGTTAATTATTTTAGGCCAGATACCGGCAGTTTCAGCAAAGCTCAATGTTGATGATCCGATAGCCTATTTTCCCCTGCTGGCGCGCTCCAACCAACCCGTATCGTTCAGCCTGAATCTAGAACCCGTTTCAGAAGTGACGTTTTCCTCACCGGTTGAAATAACTCATGCCGGGGATGGCAGCGACAGGTTATTTATCGTAGAACAGGCAGGCAGAATTTGGATCATGGATCAGGGCATTCGCCTGGCAGAACCCTTTCTGGATATCACCGAAAGGGTCTATTATCAGGGAGAGCGCGGTCTCCTGGGGCTAACCTTCCACCCTCGTTACCGGGAAAATGGCCTTTTCTACATCGATTACACCCGCGCCGGCGATGGCGCCACCGTGATTGCCCGCTACCGGGTTTCTGCGCGCAATCCTGATCTGGCAATTCCCGATTCGGGGGAAAACCTGCTGATCATTCCACAACCCTTCCCCAATCATAACGGTGGAAAACTGGCATTCTCTCCCGATGGATATTTAATCATCGCCATGGGAGACGGCGGAGGAGCCGGCGACCCAAATAATAATGCCCAGGACACCACCAATTTATTGGGTAAATTATTACGGATTGATGTCGATAGTGGTGATCCGTATGGAATACCAGCAGACAATCCTTTTGCTGAGTCAGGCGGCAGGCCGGAAATTTGGGTTTTCGGGCTGCGCAATCCCTGGCGTTTCAGCTTTGATCGCCTGACACAGGATGTTTATATTGCCGATGTGGGTCAGAATGCCTGGGAAGAGGTGAATTTTCAGCCAGCGGATTCCTATGGAGGCATTAACTATGGCTGGCGGTGTTTTGAAGGCACTCATGTTTACAATTCCCAACCGCCATGTAACGATCCAGTCTACCGGTCTGCCCTGGTCCCGCCTGTATTTGAATACAGCCATACTTACGGTCATTCGATTACCGGCGGATATGTATATCGTGGATCGTCCTACCCACTGATGTATGGGCATTATCTTTTTGGGGATTTTACTTCTGGCATGATCTGGAGTTTATACCGCAGTCCCAATGGTGCCTTCTTGCCTGCTGAGGTTCACCTGGATACTGAGTATATGATCAGCACATTCGGTGAAGATGAAACCGGTGAACTTTACCTGGCCGATTATGCCGGAGGCCGAATCTATCGATTGGTTGCCACCTCTCCGGAAAATTAATTTTCGAGAGATACGCCTGCTTGGTTTTATTCAACACCGGTTTACTGCCTGGCGCCCAGGTGAACGGTTAATTTCTCCAGCGTGTATTTATGCAGTGATTTACGGCTCACATCAACTCCCAACCCCGGCTGCTGCGGAACGTCGATCGTGCTATCCGGATTCAACACGAAGCGTTGCTCAGTGATATCTTCTTGATAATAGCGTTCGGTCGCAGAAATATCGCCAGGTAAAGCAAAACCGGGTAACGCTGCCAATGCCAGATTAGCCGCCCGGCCTATTCCTGTCTCCAACATCCCACCGCACCACACCGGTACCCCTCGCTCATAACAATATTGATGAATTTCGAGAGAATGACTCAACCCACCTACCCGCCCGGCTTTAATGTTGATAATCCGGCAGGCGCCCATCTCCAAAGCCTGGCGCGCATGTCGTGGACTCAGGATACTTTCATCCAGACACAACGGCGTGGCTAAACGTTTTTGCAAAAGATGATGGTCCCATAAATCATCCTCTGCCAAAGGCTGTTCGATCAACAACAACTCCCATTGATCCAATTCACTCAATAAATCCGCCTGATCCAGGTGATAGGCTGAATTGGCATCCACCTGCAAGAGAATTTCCGGATATGCTTCGCGTACAGCAGCCACGTATTTCACATCTTTTCCGGGTTTAATTTTGAGTTTTATCCGTCGATAACCCGCCTGTAAATATCCTGCAACAGTATCCAACAGGTCGCCCGGAGACGATTGAATACCAACCGAAACGCCTACGGCAACTTTTTGGCGTTCACCCTTGAACAATCGGACCAGAGGCAGGCCGGATTGCTTCCCGTAGATATCCCATAACGCCATTTCGACACCCGCCTTTGCCATAGGATGCCCCTTTACCGGTAAAAACAATCCCTGAACATCACTCGGGTGAGAGATATCTCGATAAATTAATAGCGGAATCAGGAAATCTTTAAGTATATGCCAGGCAGTCCCGGTTGTTTCATAGGCATACCCCGGATCGCGGTCTGCCACACATTCTCCCCAGCCTGTCACACCATCGGCGACAATTTCCAGCAGGATACAATCCCGGTTGAGGATCCTACCGAAACTGGTTTCGAATGGGGCTACCAATGGCATAGACACATTGTATAGTGTGATTTGTTCGATTTTCATAACTTAATGATCCCCGCCCAGGGTGATATCCCCTTTGCTGAGCACGTAAAAACTCCGTGGTTGGGTACCGGATAAATAAATGAAATCCGTCACCAGGTAATCATGCGCAAATGCATTTTCAAACAGAAACCGCGTATGATCACGCCACTGCATGGCAAGTTGAAGATTAGAACGCCGGAGAGCCTGATAATCTGAAGGTATTTCCAGCAATATCAAGGCACCCGGTTTGGAATTCGTGTGCCGGTTTTTCAAGATCTTCATATAAGCCGGGCGATCGATTTCCGGAGGGACAGGAAGGCCGGAAGAGTCCAGCGGTGTGGGATTGACAATAGGAACCTCAGCAGCCAGGTAATGCGCCAGGTCCAGCCTTGGACGGTTGCGTTTGCCCAGGCGGGTATTTACCCGTGGTGAGTTCAGCCACCAATCCACAATAAACCGGTCGGTTGGTAATCCTTGATTTAACCCATCGCGCAAATTGCCATAATAATTCCGGTGATAACGATTACAGATTGCTCCAAGGCGGGCAATATTCAGATATGCGTTTTTGCTCATCAAGGGGTCATAGGTCCAGGTTATATGTTCTATATTCTGGTGGCGAACCATTTGCCATTGAGCGCGCTTAAGCGCAAACCCAATCCCGCGATTTCGAAATGCTGGATGGACGCCTAATTCATGTGAAGCATGTTTCAGAGTATATTCACCGGATTTTTCTTCCAGCCCGGGGAAACTTAACACGAATCCGACCAGCAGGTCGTCTTTCCAGGCGCCAATTACCAGCCCACCATTGGAAGCGATTGCCATCAGAAGGTGCGCCGGGATGACATCCAGGTCTCCCCCCTCCCAGACCAGACGCTGCAATTCCTCCACAGCAGCCATATCCTCGGGAGTTTTTAATATCTGGAGGTTGAAATCCTTGTTCATCGAAGGGTTATTTATTATTCTTTCAGACTGGTTGCTGGAGATTATTATACGTCGAAAAATATTCTGGTTTATCGAACGAATCAAGCATTCATATTACCTCCACAATTTTCGGGGGAAATCGTGGTACTGTATGACGAGGAAAGTTTATTTTGGATTGATGTTAGTTTGGGTAATGCCCAGCAAAAGTCGTTCTGTCACAGGTAAACGTCATAGGAATTTCACTATCGCAATTGCGTTTGATGCAACGATGAGAGATTAATGATAAAACTCAAATCCTGCGAATTGCAGGAGAGACTTAAGTTATTCTTTGCGAGCTAAACTCCCGGCTTATCCTGGCAAATGCGTGATTCGAAGGTTGCATGTCTATCCAGACTTGTTATAATCAAGTCGGGAGTATGTGAGTAAATGTTTGAATCCCCACTGACATCTGAGAAATTAAAAGTTATTCTTACTTCATTACGAAACGGGCTTGAAGACCTGCTTGGAGATCAGCTCGAGGCAGTTTACCTATACGGTTCTCATGCACGAGGGGATGCACAGCCCGATTCGGATATTGATATTTTGGTTATCTTAAGTGAAGATTTTGATTATTTTGATGTCCTAACAAAAACATCTTTCCTAACTAGCGACCTTTCTTTACAGACCGATACTGTCATTTCTTGTGTATTTATAACCAAAGCTGATTTCCTTCAACGGAGAACGCCTTTGCTAATAAACGTTCGCCGCGAGGGAATCGAGGTATGACAGAGGAAGAATTTCTCCTGGACAAAGCCCGCGAAGGCGTCATGGCAGCCAAGATTTTGATTCGAGAAAACTTTCCTGACATTGCTGCTTCAAGAGGTTATTATGCAATGTTTTATATTGCGGAAGCATTCTTGTTAAGCCGGAACCTGGCTTTTTCAAGCCATTCTGCGGTTATTGCTGCATTTGGGAAAGAGTTTGCGCGTTCGAAGGTACTCGATCCAAAGTTTCACCATTATCTACGGACCTCCCAGGAGGTGCGCTTAATTGGGGACTACGGAATTGAGAAAAAAGTTTCTCCTGAAGAAGCTAGCCGGATTATAGACTGGGCTGAAGAGTTCATCAAAGCTGCAGAAACTTATTTTCATGACAAGGAATGAACCGATCGGCGGAAATTCTGCCGCTGCCATTGCACATCCAAATATCGCTTTTATCAAATATTGGGGTAACAGAGATCCTCACCTGCGGATTCCGCTGAACAGTTCGCTCTCCATGAATCTGGGAGCTTTAACCACAACTACCAGGGTTACTTACAGCCCCGATCTGGAGGTAAACCGTTTTCAACTGAATGGCAAAGATATCAAGGGTGCTGCCCTTGCCAGGGTAAGTGATTTTATCGATCGTGTGCGCTCGATTGCCCATCTGGAATATCGCGCCATGGTCATCAGCGACAATAACTTCCCCACCGGCGCAGGGATTGCCTCGTCTGCGGCTGCATTTGCTGCATTAGCGCTGGCTGCCAGTTTCGCAGCAGGTCTTCACCTGGACGAAAAATCGCTATCCCGTCTGGCGCGGATTGGTTCCGGATCTGCTTCACGCTCGGTACCGGGTGGTTTTGTCGAATGGCAGGCAGGCGAAACGGACGACAATTCCTTTGCTTTCTCGATCGCTGATCCGGAACATTGGGAGTTAATCGATTGCATTGCCATTGTAGCTGAAGGGCATAAGCCTATGGGGTCCACACAGGGGCATGCGCTTGCCTCCAGCAGCCCTTTGCAAGCTGCCAGGCTGGCAAGCGCACCACAACGTCTGGATTTATGCCGCAAAGCCATCCTGGAGCGGGATTTTGAAGCTTTTGCCAGGGTTACCGAACTCGATTCCAACCTGATGCATGCGGTTATGATGACCTCCACACCTAATTTGCTTTACTGGCAACCTGCTACATTGGCAATCATGCACCAGGTCATGGAATGGCGTCAAAAGCAAGGTGTAGAGGTGTGTTATACAATTGATGCAGGGCCGAATGTACATGTAATCTGCCCGGTTTACAATCAAACTTTTATCACCCAAAGATTAGAGAATATTCCTGGGGTGAAATTTGTCCTGAATTCCCCTGTGGGCGGCCCGGCCAGGCTGATCTGAACTGTGCTCTTATAAAACGCTAACCACGACCCCCCCGGATGCAGTTATAATCTGTATCTGAGGTCCTCTGGTTTATGCCAGAAGCGTATAGGGCTTTCAAACCAGCGCAAAGCTATCGCTTCCGTCATTGAGGATGGAGGCGATTGTTTTATACAACGAGGAAGAAATACGGATGGATATACTGATTTTTATTGGCGCAATAGCAGCATTAATCTTTTTCCACGAGCTTGGGCATTTTATCGTGGCGCGATTACTTAAAGTGGATGTGGAAGAATTCGGCATTGGCTTCCCTCCCCGCCTGGTTAAGTTGTTTACCTGGAAAGGTACAGATTACACACTTAACTGGTTGCCGCTGGGTGGGTTTGTCCGGCTGAAAGGTGAAAACGACCCCGGGGTGGAAGGTGGGTTCATGACTTCACGTCCGTGGGTACGGATTGGCATTCTGCTCGCCGGGCCAATAGCCAACATCTCGATCGCGGTATTGCTTTATTCGATAGCCTTCAGCCGGCTCGGATTGCCGGACACCAGTAAAGTTTTAATCATGGATGTCGCCGCAAATTCACCTGCCCAACAAGCAGGTTTGGTTACCGGGGATATTCTTTTACAGGTTAATGAGACCCAGGCTGAAAGTACTGATGCCGTGCAGCAGGCGGTGAGCGCCAGCCTGGATCAAAATACCCGAATCCTGGTAAACCGCAATGGCGAAATCATTGAATTTACCCTGATTCCCAGGTCAAATCCACCAGAAGGTGAAGGTGCCATCGGCATCATCATGGGTCACCCGACGCGTCCCATCAGCCTCTTTCAGGCATTGCCTCTGGGAGTGGGCACCGTAGGCGATATGGGTTATAACCTGCTGACGCTACCGGTACAGCTGGCACGTGGATCAATCGAAGCCGACGAAGCGCGGTTTATCGGATTTAAGGGAATGTATGATATTTATCAAGAGGTAAAAGAGGTTGAAACAACCCCGACTGTCCCCTCCTATATTAACCTGATGGCATATTTTGCCATGATCAGTACGTCGTTGGGCATTTTAAATTTACTTCCAATCCCGGCACTGGATGGCGGTAGAATCCTGTTTACTTTGCCGGAATTACTTTTCGGCAAACGTATCCCTGCCCGGCTGGAAACAGCCGTTAATGCGATCAGCTTTATGTTGTTATTGGCGCTGCTGGTTTACATTAATTTGCAGGATTTTATCAATCCAATTCAATTGTCTCCCTGATGAGTGCAGCTAACTTGTCTCAACTCCCATCTCGAATTCCGATCAAACAACTGATTGAAGCGTTGCTGGATGACAGCACTCCACTCAAGCCGCGCTTTCTTTATCGCCTATCGGACCTGGAAGGGCAGGATTTAAAATTAATTCAGGAAAATTGGTCAGCAGTGCCACTCTGGCGCAGACAGGCTTTAATGGAAGATTTGCAGTATCTGGCCGAAGACGATTATTTGTTGTCGTTCGAAGCGCTCGGCAGGCTGGCAATTGAGGATCCAGACTCAAAAGTCCGATCCGGTGGTGTCCACACATTAATCGCCTCTGAGTGTGAGTCACCTGACCTGATCCCGATCCTGCTGGACCTGGTCGAAACCGATGTCGACCAGGAAGTACGGGCAATTTCCGCCACTGCGCTGGGAAGGTATATCTATCTCGGTGAGATTGAGGAATTACCCGAAGATACTCGCCTGGATCTGGAAAACAGGTTGATTGAGATTGCGCGGAGGGATGCATTTCCCGAGGTGCAACGCAGAGCGCTTGAATCCCTGGGATTCTCCGGCCGGGAAGAGGTCGTCGAACTGATTCAATCTGCATATCAGCGGCAAGATGCAGAATGGATTGCCAGCGCAATATTCGCGATGGGTCGCTCTGCGGATGAGCGCTGGAAAAAGCAGGTGCTGGATAATCTCGAACATCGGACGATGATTATTCGCATCGAAGCGATCCGTGCCGCCGGAGAACTCAATCTCAAAGAAGCACGTTCCAGTCTGATTTCTCAACTGGATGATTCAACCGACGATTTAGAACTTGATTTAATCTGGGCGTTATCTCAGATCGGTGGCCCGGGTGTTTTGGAATTGCTGACAATGAAAATCCAAAAGGCTACCGATGATGAAAAAATCACATTTCTTGAACAGGCTCTTGATAATCTGGCGTTCAACACCGATGTTGAGAGTGGTCTGGGGATGTTCTACCTGCGCCCGCAGGATACGACCCAGATTAACCCCGATGAAGACCGCTGGATAATCGAAGACCCTGATCAAGAACTCGAAGAAGACGATGAAGACGAATTGGAAGAAGAACTGGCTCTCTGGGAAATTGAAGACCTCATTGACGATGATGACGACATGGATGACGATGAGGAATATGGGGATTGAGTAATTTAATTTCATTATTCTGGAACAATCTGCTTCCCATTTTTATCATCGCCGGGATAGGTTACCTGGTCGGCAAATGGTTGGAGATCAAGCCGAAAACCCTGTCGCAGGTAATTTTTTATATCTTCAGCCCTGCATTAATCTTTGATCTGATATCAAACAGCCAGCTCCAGGCCAGGGAAATCCTCCAGATCGGCAGTATTACCGTCGTGGTCACACTCTTACTGACTTTACTCGCCTATCTGAGTGGAAAAGCTTTGAAATTGCCTCGCAAGCTGTTGGCCGCCAGCATTCTGGTCGTTATCCTGCCAAACGCGGGGAATTATGGCCTGTCGGTCAACTTGTTATCTTTTGGCGAGAGTGCCCTTGCTTACGCTTCGATCTATTTTTCTTTTTCAGTGATCCTGATGTATACCCTGGGTGTAGTTGTCGCTTCGCTGGGAAGTGTGAGTTTTCGTCAGGCGTTACTCGCAATCCTAAAGGTGCCTTCGCTATATGCAGTGTTATTAGCCTTTATTTTTCTGGCATTCGATTTGCAACTACCCGCACCAATGAAAGTGTCTGTATCTTTACTCAGTGACGCGACTATTCCTGCCATGCTGGTATTGTTAGGTCTCCAGATTCTAAACCTGACCCGCAACCAGCATTTCAAAGCGTTATCCATTGCGGCAGGGTTACGTTTACTGATCAGCCCGGCGCTTGGCCTGGGAATCGCCCTGCTGGCTGGTTTACATGGCGCAGCATTACAGGCAGTGGTGACCGAATCCGCCATGCCCTCCGCAGTCACCAACACCGTGCTGGCGACAGAATATGATGTAGAGCCCGGCTTTGTTGCCAGTGTGGTGTTTTATACAACGATTTTAAGCCCGATCACAGTTACGCCCATTCTGGCTTTATTGAGTTAACCATGTGGTTCACCGCTTCTGGGTTATTGTCCTTCTTTATCCTTGGTCTTTTCTTTCAAACAACCGGCCAGCCAATCCAACCTGTCACCGGGGCAGAAGTTAATTACCGCTTTGGCGAAGAGTTGGTGTTTACAGCAGAACTGGTGGAAGGTATCCCGGCCAAAGAAATTCTTGTTTTCTGGCAAACCGGAAATGATGACGCTGCCCATCAAGGAAAGGTACAGATAAACGGAAGACAGATCGTTTATCGTCATAACCTCAAACAGGCACCGCTCCCTCCTTTTGCCCAGGTAGAGTATTGGTTCGGAGTTACTTTCCCATCGGGGGAAACAACGCTCACTGAGAAGTACACTTTCGACTATCTCGATAATCGCTTTATCTGGAATGTGAAGAATGAGGAAGATTTCTCCCTGGCATGGATCAATGGCGACCCGGGATTTGCGCAACAAATTCTGGATACCGCCCGGGCGGGTCTGGTCAGCGCGC
>JAGUYX010000013.1 GCA_020061145.1 Anaerolineales bacterium
TCGACCAGATCCGGCAACAAATAGAGCAACATGAGTACGTCGGGTTGTTTAATCACCTGAGTCTGGTTTACCCCCTCGATGCCCAGGAGGGCCTGCATGGATTGGTTGCGGCCGGCGTATTCCGCCAGGTTTATATCCTGCAGCGCAAAGTAACCCTCGAATTGCTCGATCACGCCATGCTCACCGTGGTCGGGCAAATAAATTTTCCGGGCAGACTCCCCCCAACGCTCGCGCTCCTTCCGGGTTATCCCCAGGCGGCCCAGCAAGGCGGAAGCCTGTTGCGGATAATTCGTTTGCGCCCAATCGTACAGCTCCCCGGCGGTCAGCAGGTGCCAGCGCGCCATGGCATTGGTGTAGGCGTTATTATTAACGTGGTCGTGATACTCGTCCGGCCCAATGACATTGGTAAACTCGTAACGGTTTTGGGCTGGGTTCCATTCAGCGCGGCTGGCCCAAAAACGCGCCGTTTCCAGGATAATCTCCAGCCCACACTCCAGCAAAAACGAATCGTCCTGCGTGGCGCGCCAGTATTGCCAGATGGCATAGGCGACATCCGCGGAGACATGGATCTCGATATCTCCCGTCCAGATGCGCACCAGGTTGTGCGGCTCCTGATAATGGGGCACCCAAACGGGCGTGACCTCGTCGCCTGTGGCGGCGCTCTCCCAGGCAAACTGCGCTCCCCGGTAGCCAGCGGCCAAAGCTTTGCGCCGGGCGCCGGGTAGCGTATGGCAGCGATAGGAGAGCAGGTTGCGGGCGATGTGTGGGCGAGTGAAGGTAAAGAAAGGCAACATAAAAATTTCAGTATCCCAAAACACATGCCCGCGGTAGCCAAAGCCGCTTAAAGTCTTTGCCCCAATGCTCACCCTGCCGTCCCGGCGCGGCGCAGCAATTAACAATTGGAACAGGTTGAAACGCACCGCGAGCTGGGCGGCCTCGTCGCCGTCGATGGTCACCTCACAGCACTCCCACTCCTTCTCCCAGGCCTGCTGCTGGGCGGCGAAGCACGCCTCCCACGCCATAAAGGGCAACCGCGCCAGCGACTCAATTGCCGCCTGCCAGGGAGAAGCCACGTCGCGGGAGGTATACACGGCGACAACTTTCTCAAAAACTGCCACCTGGCCTTTTTCAACCTGCGCCCTGGCGACCAGGGTGGGGTGTGCACGCACGTCCCAGCCAGCCAGGTGGGGGTTGTTTCCCGCCTGAATGGAAAGACGCAAAGCCATGCCGGCTTCAATGGCGGATTTTCGCGTGCGTAAATGCAGGGAGGCCGTGGCGCACGGCGGCGCGCCCGGGTTGGCGCCCGGCCCGTCGCCGGTCGCCTGGTTCAGCCAATCCCAATGCAAGCGGCCGAGGGTATCCACCGCGCCATTCAGACCGGCGCGTACTTCTACCTCGCCGGAGAAATCGAGCGGCTCAGCCGAGAAACGCACCAGCAACAGGTGCTGGTCCGCCAGGCTGGCAAACCGCTCAAAGCGCAGCCCGGTGGTGCGTCCCTGGGGGCTGCGCCAGCGCACTTCCCGCGTAAGGACGCCCCGGCGCAAATCCAGGCGGCGTTGATATGCCAGGATCTCCCCATCCGCCAGGCTGAAGCGTTCCCCGGCGATCCACACCTCCAGCGCGGTCCAGTCCGGCGCGTTGGCCAGCTCGGTAAAAAACACCGGCGTATCGTCGAAAACACCGTGAATGAATGTAGCGGCCTCTTCCCCCGGGTAGAACTCCTCGAAGGTGCCCCGCGTGCTCAGGTAGCCATTCCCGATGGTGAAAATGGTCTCGCGGTGATGCTGGTTCGCCGGCTCAAAGGAATCTTCGCGTAAGATCCAGGTGGAGTGATTGTGCATAACCGCCGGAGATTATATGTCCTTCAGCCCGGTTGAAGCAATACCCTGCACGAAATATCGCTGGAAGAGGAAGAACAGGATCAGGATTGGGATGGTATTGAACAGCGACCCGGCCAGCACGATGGAATAAAGCGTGTAATACTCTCCCTGAAACCATTGCAGGCCAATCGGCAGGGTGAAATTTTCGGGGCTGCGCAGGATCACCAGGGGCATGAGAAATTCGTTCCACACACCCTGGAAAGTCAGCAGAGCCAGGGTCAACAAATGAGTCTGGCTGATCGGCAGGACAATGCGGAAGAAGATGCCGAAGCGCCCCAGGCCATCGATCATCGCCGCTTCTTCCAGCTCGCGTGGCAGGCTTTTGAAAAACTGGGTCATCATAAACACCGCAAAGGCGGTCACCAGGTCGTGCAGCATGACCCCCGGCAGGGTGTTCAGCAGGCCAAAACCGGTGGGGATATTGATGCCGGCGATTTCCAGGTCCCTCACCAGGCCGGGCCCGATAATAATATATTTGGGTATCAACGTGACCTGGGCCGGGATCATCATCGAGATCAGCATGGCGGAGAATAACAGGTTTTTGGCGGGGAATTCGATACGCGCAAAGGCATACCCCGCCATCGCGGCAAACAAGACGCGCAACACGGTCACCGTGACCGAGACGATGGTGCTGTTAATCAGCCAGCGGGGGAAAAGCTCGAAGGATTGGATAACGGTGCGAAAATTGTCCAGAGTGAATGGCGAAGGCCAGAATAACGGCGGCTCATAGGACGCAGCCACGGGTTTCAGGGAGAACACCAGGGTGAAGTAAAACGGCGCCAGGGCGATCAGCGCCCACAGGATGAGAATGCCGTAAAAAATGGGGCGGTTGATCCGTTCCCAGACGGATAGGATCCGTTCCGTCCGCGAGGGCGGTTTCGCCAGGGAAGGGGTAACTGCTGCACTCATCGCTCATCTCCTCTCCATGCCTGCAACCCGTCAAACTGCAGTCCCGCTGCCTTCGATCACGCGTCGTTGCAGCATGGTGATCACGAAAATGATCACCATCAATATCACCGCTGCGACGGCGGCCTGCCCCATTTTGATGGTTGTATCGCGAAAAGCCCATTTATAAATGATGTACGCGATGGTGGTCGTCGAATCGACCGGGCCGCCTTCCGTCATGATAAAAATCTGGTCGAATACCTGGAAGCCGCCAATCACCCCAACCGTGACCACGAAAAATAACACCGGTCGCAGCAGGGGAATGGTCACGTACAGAAAAGACTGGAGTTTGTTGGCCCCATCAATCTCCGCCGCCTCGTACAGGGTCACCGGTATATCCTGCAAACCAGCCAGAAAGATTAACATTAATGTCCCCGAGGTGGTGAAAATGTTCACCAGCATAATGGTATAGAACGCCGTGCGCTGGTCGCCCAGCCAGTTGACGTTGAGATTGAAAAGCTGGTTGATCACCCCGATGGGGCTGAACAACCAGACAAAAATCAGCGAAATGACCACCGAAGAAGTGATGGAGGGCAGGTAAAAGATGGTACGGAACAGGCGCCGGCCGCGCAGTTTCTGATCCATGGCAAACGCCAGGACAAGGCTCAAGACCGTCTGAACCGGAACAACGATCAGCACGTATTTGAAGGTGTTCGGTAATGCTTTGGTCATGAACAGCTCATCGGTCAGCACCCGCTCCCAGCCTTCCAAACCCCAGAATTCCGGAGGGCGCAGGAGGTTGTAGCGCGTGAAAGACAGGTAGACGGTATAGATGAGGCTGAACAGCATGAACACAGTAAAGATAAATAGATAGGGCGCCAGGAAAGCATAGGCCGTCAGCGCTTCCGAGCGTTTTCTTCTTTTCGTCCTCGCGCCGGGTATTGCCGCCATCGGAAACCACCTCCTTTTTCCGCCTGTCGCGGTTGATCCAACCACCGGTGAGGGGCGGGAATCAACCCGCCCCTCATCCTATGCCAGGCGCCTACTGGCTCTGCTGAATGGCGTTGCGGATGGCTTCCGCTGCTTCGGCAAGCGCCTCGGCCACAGGCTGGTCCTCCACATAAACACGTTCCAGCGCTTTACCCATCTGATCGTTCACGTCCGAGCCGACGATGCCCCACATGAATGGATGCGCCCCGGTCAATGCCCCGCGGAAAATCGCCGCGGAAGCCGGGTTGTTCGCCAGGTATTCATGCTCCTGGAGCGAAATCCGGCTGGGCAGGGCAAATCCACTCGTCAATACCGCCGTCTGGCTCTCTTCATTGGTCAGGAACTCGATCAGGCGCCAGGCCGCCTCGGGATTCTTAGAGTTGGGCGAGATGACATAAGCCACGGTGAAGATCAGGTTGCCTTCCCCGGCAGGACCTGCGGGTGGGTTGACCACGCCGTAATTGATATCCGGGAATTGCTCCTTGAGATAAGGGATCAACCAACCGCCTTCATACACCATGGCCAGTTGCCCTTTCCCAAACAGCGTGCCTTGCCAGCCCTCTCCCAGGTCGCCCGGGATGGCGCCCACACTGTCCTTGCGGAAATTGGTGTAAAACTCGGCTGCGGCAACAGCTTCTGCCGAATCCAGCAGCGTATCGCTGAAATCTTCGGACATAATTCTGCCGCCATTCTGGAAGACAAACACGGGGAAACGTCCCGGGTCGGCGGGGACGCCAAAGCCGTAAATATTGTTGGCGCTGTCGGTGGTCGCCTCAGCGGCAGCCCGCAGCTCATCCCAGGTCCAATCGTCGGTGGGCTCGTCCAGGCCTGCCGCGGCAAACAGATCGCGGTTATAGAAGAGACCCAGCGTGTTGAAGTCCTTGGGGATGCCGTAGGTGGCTCCCTCGAAAGTAAAAGCATCGATCAAGGCCGGGATGAATTCCTCCCGGCTTACCCCGGACTCGGCCATGTAATCGTCCAGCGGCAGCAACACCTGGTTTTGGGCAAAGGCCGGGAACTGGAAGATATCCATGTAGTAGACATCGGGCTCCTCGCCGGTGGCGACCATGGTGTTGATGGCCTGCCAGTAATCCCCGGTGATGGGCTCGTACTTCACGACAATGTCCGGGTTCGCCACGTTGAACTTGTAGAGCAGCGATTCCAGCAAAGCAGTTTCCTGCGGGTTGGCTGCCCAGCCCGAAAGCCGGATTTCAACCCGCTCGGCAGGCACTTCCACCTCCTGAGTGACGACCTCAGTGACGATGACTTCCTGGGTCACCGGCACTTCAACCGTCTGAACGATCGTTTCCGGGGTAGGCTGAGCGGCCGGCTGGCAGGCAGATAAAACCAGTCCGGCGAGCAATAACAGCGAAAGGGCGGTCAGGATTTTTTTCATTTCAAACTCTCCTCGTAAATCTATAGCTGTCCATTTCACCAAAGAAACGGGATGCGTAGAAATTCTTCTGAACTATTAACCTGCCAATATCCACACGGGAGAAACCTCCTTTCTCTCATCAGTAACCTCGCTTCCAGGCGAGGGTTATCAAATAACCAGGCGAGGACGGCGCTTTTGCAGTGTGTGCTTAAATCGCCGCCTCACTCGAACGGCGCACAATCAGGCGCGGCGCAAGCAAAACATGTTGCTCGACGGGCGGTTTATCGCCCAGGAGGCCGAGCAGCAGCGAAATCACGCGTTGGCCCACCTCCCAGGTCGGTTGGCGGACAGAGGTGAGCGGCGGGGTGAGATATTGCACCATGGGGGCGTCATCAAA
>JAGUYX010000067.1 GCA_020061145.1 Anaerolineales bacterium
GCGCCCAGAATGGCATTTGCGCCCAATTTAGACTTATTCGGAGTGCCGTCCAGGTCGAGCAACAACTTGTCAATATACATCTGTTCTACGGCGTCAACATCGAAGAGCGTTTCTGCAATAGGACCATTGACATTATCAACCGCTTTCTGGACGCTCTTGCCGCCATAAATGTCTTTTTCGCCATCACGCAATTCCAAAGCTTCATGCACCCCGGTTGAGGCGCCGGAAGGAACCGCTGCCCTGCCTACGCTGCCGTCTGCCAGCACAACTTCGACTTCAACGGTCGGGTTACCGCGTGAATCCAGTATCTGTCGACCGATGACATCCTCAATCAAAGTATCCATATTTCACCTCTCTATCAGGTTGGAAGATCTATCTTTATTTCCTGGCTGAAACACGCTGGGGTGGATTAGCCAGCCATCATTTTACTATGGAACCCGGGTACAAACTGAGTGCTGTGAAGTTTTTCACGAGAAATTCATAAGTGCCAGCACTTTTTCGAAATCATCAGGTTGTTGAGTTTCCCGGGCGACTTTATTAACAGTAACAAAGCCACACTTCAAACAGCGGTGGGTAAGCTGATACCCTTTCTTTGAATGATAGGAAACCGATACGGGTTGCATCAAGCCTGCACAATACCCTGCCCGATCGCCCGGATAATCATCAACATGTTTGGAGTAAAGGCAAACCGGACAATGGTTGCGGTAACTACCGTTGGTCACTGGGAGAACGTCCGTACCGCAATATTCGCAGGTGAAACCCTGGTTTTCTGCCTTACGGCTCATCGCTACAACCCTGCCTGCTCCTTTACCGCTTTGATCAGCCCGACAAACAAGGGATGTGGCCGGTTGGGGCGTGAAAGAAACTCGGGGTGGAATTGGGTGCCGAGCATAAAGGGGTGATCTGCAATTTCGGCAATTTCCACCAGGCGTCCATCCGGCGATATGCCCGAAAATCTCATGCCGGCATCTTCATATGGTTTCCGATACGCGTTATTGAATTCAAAGCGGTGACGATGCCTTTCCTGCACCAGCTCTACCCCATATGCTTCTGCAGAAATTGTGCCCGGCTGTAATTCACAAGGATACAGACCCAGGCGCATTGTACCTCCCAAATCAGCGATACCGCGCTGGTCAGGCATCAGGTCGATGACCGGATACGGGGTAGATCGATCAAATTCTGTCGAATTTACCCGGTCTGTTTTGAAAATAGTACGCCCAAATTCCACAACCATCAATTGCATCCCCAGGCACAAACCAAGATAAGGAATCTTGTTCTCGCGAGCATACCTCGCTGCCAGAATTTTTCCTTCAGTACCGCGACTGCCAAAACCTCCGGGTACGACAATCCCCTGAGCCTCTTTTAGGATTTCCCAACAATTACCTTTTTCGAGTTCTGCCGAATGTACCCAACGAATGTTCGCTTCCACCCCCTCTGCCAGGGCGGCATGGCTTATGGCTTCGCGTACGCTCATGTAAGCATCATGCAATTCCACATATTTGCCTACCAATGCGATTTCAACCGTCGGCTTTTGCCGCCTGGTTTCTGTGACCAGTTTTTTCCAGGGCTCCCACTCAGGCTTACGGCGGGCTTTGATTCCCAGACGCTCGAGGATGTATTCGCCAACGCCCAGCCCTTCGAGGGTTAATGGAACCTCGTATAACAAATCGGTGGTTACCATCGGTACCACTGCGCGGCGTTCAACATCGCAGAATAAGGCGATTTTTTTACATAAATCTTCGTCAACTTCCAGGTCTGATCGGGCGATGATCATATCCGGCGTAATACCGATCGAACGAAGTTCACGCACGCTATGCTGGGTGGGCTTGGTTTTTAATTCCTGGGTCGCCCCGATATAAGGTAACCAGGTGACATGCACATACATGGTATTCTGCCGGCCGATATCGCTGCGCATCTGACGTAATGCTTCTAAAAAGGGCAGGGATTCAATATCGCCAACTGTTCCGCCTACCTCAACAATCACTATTTCCGCACCGGTAGTTTTGGCGACCAGACCAATCCGGCGTTTAATCTCATTGGTGATATGGGGGATGACCTGAATCGTCCCTCCCAGGTAATCCCCGCGCCGTTCCTTGGCGATCACATCTGCATATACCTGCCCGGTGGTGACATTACACACCCGATTCAGGCTGATATCGATAAATCGTTCGTAGTGTCCCAGATCCAGGTCGGTTTCTGCACCATCATCCAGGACATATACCTCGCCGTGCTGGTATGGACTCATTGTCCCTGGATCGACGTTAATATATGGGTCCAGTTTTTGGACTGCCACAGCAAAACCGCGTTCTTTAAGAATTCGACCGATTGCTGACGCGGTGACGCCTTTGCCTACCGAACTGACGACACCACCTGTAAAGAAGATATATTTCGTTGACACCAGCCCCTCCTTCAAGATCGATAATATTTAACCTGGGCGAATAAAAAGGAAGTGGGGAGGGCCGTTTCCCGGCAGCCTCCCCACGGGTCGTAAAAGATAGTAAAAAATGTGTCCGGTTTCATCCAACCAACCGTTCCAGATCCTGAGCTGCTCGACGCATCTCCAGAAAAACCAGGCCAAGCTTGGTATTTTCGCGCGCAAGGGCAGTTAATACCGCCTCAGCGCCAACTGCAGTCAATAGAACATAACCACTATCGCCACGAATATACACCTGATGGAGTTGCCCGCGTCCAAGTTCATTGGCTATCCGCTCTCCCAGGCTGAGCATGGCTGCCGACATGGCGGAGACGCGATCTTCCTCGGCATCGATCGGCAGGGCGGAAGCCATGATGAGCCCATCCACCGAGACCACAGCGGAACCTTCGATATCGGGAGAAGCGATCTGCATGGCTCGAAGCCGGTCAACCATCAACTGTGTGCGTGATTTGGTCATGGGTTCCCTCGTGCAGTCAATGAATACCGCATACGGCAAGAGTTTACCATATCCCGTGGTCGATTTCCGAATTTATTTCATTTCAGCTAAATGATTCTCTGGTTGACTGAAAAGATGAACCTCAGTATAATCGAACCAGTTTTATGAGAAGAAGATAAGCACCAGTGTCCCTCTCTCTGGGAGGAGTAAATGGCCCTGGGTACTGACAGAGAAGCCGTGGTCCTGGCTGAAAGCCACCGCAGTAACCCGCCATTGAATGTCGCCCGGATTGACTGCCGAAGAAAACAGCCGCCAGTCTCAGGCTGCGAGTAGAACGGCACGGGTAAGCCCGTTAGCGCGTAACCCTGATTGGCTAATCCACCCGTCAGGGGCAAAGTGTACCGGGGGTGATTTCCCGGTAAAATGAGGTGGTACCGCGGAAGGTTTCCCTTTCGTCCTCATGCAGGCGAAGGGAATTTTTGTTTAAATTATCGGTTAGCTCAATTTGCGCTCCGGAATAAGTGTAATGGTTGGAGGTTCAGATGTCACTGAATAAATTTTACACTCCATCTCAGGATGAGCCAGAATTAATGCAATACTGGCAACAGTCCGGCACGTACCATTTTCGTAAAGAAAGCCAGAATCCGGTTTTCGCCATTGATACCCCTCCAGCGACCATATCCGGAAATTTGCACCTCGGACATATCTATTCCTACAGCCATACTGATTTCATCGCAAGATATAAGCGCATGAATGGATTTAATGTGTTCTACCCTATGGGTTACGATGACAATGGTTTACCCACAGAACGCCTGGTGGAAAAACGATATGGCATCACCGCTGATAAAGTTGGCCGCCAGGCGTTTATCCAGCATTGTTTGCAAATCAGCGAAGAAATCCAACAAGAATATGAAGCGGTCTGGAAACGGCTGGGGTTATCGGTGGATTGGCGCTACCCATACCGTACCATCAACGCGCATTCACGCAGGTTGGCGCAATATGCTTTCCTCCAACTCTATAAAAACGGGTATGCCGAACGCAAAAAAGCTCCAGCCATCTGGTGTCCGGAATGTAAAACCGCGCTGGCACAGGCTGATCTGAACGACCTGGACCGGGAAACCGAAATGGTCACTATTCCCTTCGACATTCTTGACTCCACAGACAGCCTGCCCATTTCGACCTCCAGACCAGAATTGTTACCGGCGTGTGTGGCTGTTTTTATTCATCCCGACGATATCCGCTACTCCCATCTGGCTGGCAAACAAGCGCAGGTTCCATTGTTTGGGCAAACTGTCCCGATACTAACAGATGCTCTGGTTGACCCGGAAAAAGGAATCGGTGCGGTCATGTGTTGCACCTTTGGCGATCAGACGGATATTATCTGGTGGAAAAAACATGCTCTGGATCTGGTGGAAGCCATCGACCAGAGTGGTCGCTTAACCAATGTGGCTAAAGAATATGCGGGTCTACCGGTAGAGGCAGGACGCCAAAAAATTTTGTTCACTCTGGATAAGCTGAGCCTGGTGCTGCATCGTCAGGAGCATCCGCAAACAATCCGGGTGCATGAACGTTGTGACACACCGGTAGAATATATTCTGGTTTACCAGTGGTTTATTCGCCTGGTGGAGAATAAA
>JAGUYX010000122.1 GCA_020061145.1 Anaerolineales bacterium
ACAACTCGATTATCTTCTTCTGAATCGCGTATTTGATTAACTCTCCCCGGTCATGCAGGTCCAGCTTTTGCATCAGGCTGGTGCGGTGTGCCTGAACGGTCTTTACCGCCAGGTTGAGCATGCGGGCAATCTCGCGGCTGGTATGTCCTTCGGCGATCAGTTGCAGCACTTCGCGCTCGCGCGGCGTCAGGCGATCATCTTCATCTCCCGGGGATTTTTCGCCGCGCAGATATTCGTTGATCAACACTCGCGTCACTGCCGGTGAAAGCACCGCTTCACCGCGCGCCACTGCCTGAATGGCAGACACCAGCTCGCCGGCTGCGGCGCGTTTCAGTACATAACCGGAAGCCCCGGTCGCCAGCACCTGGCGCACGTATTCCTCGTGATCGTACATGGTGAGCACCAGCACGTGAATTTCGGGGTGGTCGCGTTTGATCTGGCGGGTGGCCTCCAGGCCGTTTAGCGATGGCATGGCGATATCCATTAAAACCACGTCCGGCCGGAGTTTTTCCACCAACTCGACTGCCATCCGCCCATCTTCCGCCTCGCCGATAACTTCGATCCCTTCTTTGCCGTGGATCAGGGCGCGGATACCATCGCGCATGATGGCATGATCGTCTGCCACCAAAACTCTAATTTTGCCCTCAGCGCTGGCGATATTTTCCATTCCCCCTATTATAGCCAAAGTTTATCCTCTGGATAACCAGGGTTTCAGGGTTGGTTCTGTCTCCCTTCCTGCACTTCCTCCAGCGTACGGTTGATTACCCGGAAATAAGTATTGCGTCCAATTTTGATTGCGTCGTTATCACGATCGATCTGGATCTTGATCTGTGTGCGATCTTCCAGCGGATCGCCGACCGTTTTGTTATATAACTCCAATATCAGGCTGTCACCATCGCTTTCGATCACCTGGTAATTTCCAGACTGGTACTGGTTATTGCCCACTCCGATGGTGGACTGTTGCACGTAACTGCCCCGATCGAAAATCCACTCGGAGTAATAATGAACGTCGCCATTTGCCCAATTCCCCTGAATAAACTGCACATTTTCATCCCGGCAACCGGTTAACAATATAGCCATAAGGACTACCAGCGTAACCAGACGGGATTTCGCAAAATTCCTGTGCATATGGTTATCACTCATTTGGACGGCAAAAAGATCATATGTCCTCTTTGGCATTCGGAACCGGACAGGGAATGCAGACCCGCAACAAGGTGCCTTCCCCGGGGGAGGAGGTGATTGTCAGATCCCCGCCAACCAGCGAAACGCGCTCCTGGATGCCTAACAACCCCAGACGTTTGGAGGGTAGCGCCTGCCCGGAAGCCTGGACGACGTCAAAACCACGGCCATCGTCTTCTAATTCCAGGCAGACAAAATCCGGGGCTCGAGTCAGCCGTACAATCACCCGTTGCGCCTGAGCGTGGCGGGCGATGTTGTTCAACCCTTCTTGCGCCATGCGGAACAGCTCGGTTTCCAGGTGCGCCGGCAGGCGCAGGCTTTCATCCGGGATTTGAAAATCCACCCGGATACCCATTTCTCCCAGCTTGGTGCGCGCATACCAGCGCACCGCCGGCACCAGACCCAGGTCGTCCAGCATAGCCGGTCGCAGGTCGAAGATAATATTCCGTAATTCATCCAGGGTCTGTGTCGCCACCCGGCGCGCCTGCTGCAGAGCGGGCTTGAGATGGGCGGCCTGCTGCGGCAGTTCGCCTTCCAGGCGTTCCAGGTTAATGATCAGGGAGGATAGGGACTGCGACGTATCATCATGCAGGTTACGGGCAATACGGCGGCGTTCTTCTTCCTGCGCAGACGTTGCTCTTTCTGAAAGCGCGCGCAATTGCTGGCGATGACGTTCCAGCCTGACCAGCATGGCATTGATGGAAGCCGCCAGGGGTTGTAAGTCTGGGTCGGTTTCCAGGACGATGGTTTCCGGCAGGGTTGGTTGATCCAGATTGATCTGGTCCAGAGTCTGGCGTAAATCGTTAAGTGAGCTGAGCGAAACGCGAATAGTGAAATAATTGAAGCCGAAAACAATCCCGAAACCAGCCAGTGCAAAAACCACCACCAGGGTATTTTCCGGGATAGACGTGTAACGGTGCAAAAGAAAAGCGCCCATCACCGATAAAATAGCGATCATCGAGTTGCCTACCAGCAAACGGTAGACGATTGGCACGCGTTTCAGGCGTGTTTGAATTTGAGTCAGTACAGACGTTGTGGGTTGCATCTTACATTGAATATATCACGGGTATAAAACCTGAAAACGGTCGAACAGGATATCGGTGCCTCCCTCACGAAATGTCCCTGCGCTCACCCCCACTGCTCCGGTTGTAAAGCTGCTATCCCGAACCGAGATTAACAATTCACCATCTACTTTTAAATTGAGCTCATCGCCTGCACATTTAACTTCAATAAAGTGCTGCGCCTGACCGGGTCGCAAACTTTCATGACGCCACATACTTTCCATACCCAGCAGGCCGGGTGTGCCTTCGGCAACTTTCAACACAGCAAAATATCCATCCGTGGAAATCTGGAAACTGTAGTAGTTCAATGCATCCTGGTAGCGGCACAGGATGCCAAAGCGATTGTCTGTAGGGCCACCATTCCGGGTGGTCATGACCTGGATCAGGGCATCTGCTGTTTTAAAATCTGCAATTGCCTGGCGTTCGGTAAAAGGTTGTTCCACCTGGATACGGTAGGCACCATCCTGATAGCCGGTAAAACCCCCGGAGTCTGCCTGTACGGGCCAATCTCCAGACGGCTCAGAGAAATCGTCCTGAAAGAGCACCTGTCCGGGGATCGGGGAGGAAACCCCGCCAACCAACGAGCAGCCCGCCAGCAGGAATAACAGCAGGGGATATAAAGATAATAAACCCCGCAGGTTTGCTATGTGTTGCAGATATTCACGCACAGGTATATTTTGCCTCAGCCAGGGTTTTTTCGCCACTTTGCCAATCCACTGATCTCAGTTTGGGATTATGTTATCATTCCGACAAATTCGAGAATAACCCATCCGTCAAAAAACCGACATTTCTCTTGTAAGGCAGGTGTAGCATGTTCGACTTTCAAGACCAGGCGGTGATTGTAACCGGTGCTACGGGAAGCCTGGGATCGGCTGTGGCGGCGGCATTTTATCAGGCCGGCGCTCGTCTGGTACTGGGTGATCGGCATATAGACCGGTTGGCGAAACAATATAACGATGCCGAAAGGGTCTTAATTCAGCCAGTGGACTTGCTCAAGCCAGACCAGGTGGAGAACCTGGTCTACCAGGCAGTCCAGCGTTTCGGGCGCATCGATGTGCTTGCCAATACGGTGGGTGGTTTTCGCTCCCTCAGCTTGCAGGATACGTCCCTGGAAGACTGGAGTTTTATCCACGATTTGAATCTGCGTTCGGCGTTTATCCTCAGCCGGACGGCAATTATCCAAATGCTCGAACAGGGGAGCGGCAGGATCATTCACGTCGCGGCACGCGCCGGCTTGAGTGGCAGTCCACGCCAGGCGGCCTATAGCGCCGCGAAAAGCGGGTTGATTCGCCTGGTGGAGAGCCTGGCAGCAGAGGTAAAAGACGCGGGTTTGACGGTTAATTGCGTGCTTCCCGGGACGATTGATACCCCTCAGAATCGGGAAGCCATGCCGAAGGCCGATTTTACTCGCTGGGTGCCTCCCCAGGAGATCGCCAATGTTATTCTCTTTTTAGCTTCGGACGCCTCGCGCGCCATTAATGGAGCAGCAATCCCGGTGTACGGGCGCAGTTAAAGGTATGTTAATTTGGCTAAAACAATATCAGGTCCAACCATTGTGATTTTCGGCGCTTCTGGCGATCTAACTCACCGGAAACTGGTCCCGGCTTTATATAACCTGTTCCGGAAAGACCGCCTGATGCGGCATGCCCGGATCGTCGGCGTTGCCCGGCGCCCCTGGGATAATGAGCGCTTCCGCTGGGGGCTCAGACAGGCCACCCAAGAATTCAGCGCTGAAACTTTCGATGAGGAAATCTGGTATGAATTTGAACCCCTGGTCACATATTACCAGGGGAATTTGGAACACCCCGGTGATTACCAGAGCCTGGCCGTGCACCTGGACCAGTTGGAAGGCGGACCGGCTGATCGTCTTTATTACCTGGCGATTGCCCCGGACCTGTACATTCCGACCGTGGAATGTTTGGGGCAGGCGGGCATGGCGGAAGAAAATGGGGGTACACGGCGGATCGTGATTGAAAAACCATTTGGACGGGATCTGCAATCTGCCCATGAACTAAACCAGGCTGTCCATTATGTCTTCAATGAAAACCAGATTTTTCGCATCGATCATTATCTCGGTAAGGAAACCGCCCAGAATATCCTGTTTTTCCGCTTTGCCAATACCATTTTCGAACCGGTCTGGAACCGGCGGTATGTCGATCATGTTCAGATCGCAGTGGCGGAAACCGTGGATGTGGGTCACCGGGCAAAGTTTTATGACTCCACCGGTGTATTGCGCGATATGTTTCAGAACCACCTGCTCCAGCTTTTGACGCTCATCGCCATGGAGCCCCCGGCATCTTTCGATGATAACGCTTTGCGCAACGAAAAAGTTAAAGTTCTGCAAGCTGTTCGACCGGTCGATATCGAAGATACGATCCTGGGTCAATATGAGGGATATTGCGAAACGGAGGATGTGCGACCTGACTCGGTCACCCCCACCTATGCAGCTCTGATGTTGCACATCGACAACTGGCGTTGGCAAGGTGTTCCATTTTATATCCGTTCTGGTAAAGTCATGGCGAGTAAAACCAGCGAAATCACCGTGGTGTTCCAGAGGCCGCCGCATGTGATGTTTAATTTGCCGGAAGGCAACCAGCTCACCCCCAATATCCTCTCCATGTGCATTCAGCCAGATGAAGGCATCCATCTGAAGTTTGAAACCAAGCTTCCGGATTCAGGGCAGGAAACCCGCTCGGTGGATATGGAGTTTCATTATCGCAGCTCGTTTGGGAATGGTCCCTTACCGGATGCCTACGAACGATTGCTGCTGGATGCCATGCAGGGCGATGCATCACTGTTTGCCCGCAGCGACGAGATTGAACACGCCTGGAAAATTATCGATCCCATCGTGGCTGCCTGGGAGAATGAACCTCAGCGCCGGCCTTATCCTTACCAGCGTGGCACCTGGGGTCCGGACGAAGCCCGCCTGCTAATGCGCCGTAGCGGTCGTAGCTGGCGGCTGGGTTGCGGGGATCACGATGTGATGATTCAATAATCCTGATGAGTGAAGTACGCGTTTACCCGGACAAAAACTACCTGGCGATCGCCCTGGCGGAATTAATCATCCAGCAGGGCGCCGCCGCAATCGCTTCACAGGGCACCTTTTCTTTGGTGCTCTCGGGCGGTACCACTCCGCGTGCCGCCTTCAGCCTGCTGGCGGAAAAGAATTATCGGAACCGGCTTGCCTGGGCGAAAACCTTTGTTTTTTGGGGAGACGAGCGATGTGTACCCCCGGAATTCCCGGAGAGCAACTACGGGATGGCGCGGCGAGCGTTCCTGGACGAGGTGCCTCTTCCGGCGGAACATATTTTTCGCATGCAGGGCGAAATCACCCCGACCATCGCTGCAGAAGTCTATGAAGGCCAGTTACGCGCTTATTTTTCGCGCATGCGGGCTGTAAACGGATTGGAGAAAACATTCGACCTGGTGCTTTTGGGGCTGGGCGATGATGGGCATACCGCCTCTTTGTTCCCGGAAACCCCGGCGTTGGACGAAAAACAGCGCTGGGTAGTGGCAAACTACGTCCCCCGCCTGGATGATTGGCGCCTGACCCTGACTTATCCGGTGATCAATGCGGCAGGTTGTGTGGTATTTCTGGTCTCCGGCTCCGGTAAGGCGGAAATATTACGTAAAGTCTTGCTCGCGGAGCAAAATGGAAAACCTACCGGTTCGTCGCCATTACCGGCTGAGCGGATCCGGCCAGAAACAGGCCAGCTCTTGTGGCTGGCGGACGAAGCTGCGGCTGCACTGTTATAGGAGAACCCGAAAGACCATGCCAAAAGTGAAACGCATCGATCATATTGCCCTGGTGGTGGAAAACCTGGAATCCCCGCTTTCTTTCTGGCAGGATGCGCTCGGGTTGAATCTCAGCGGCACACTGCATGTTCCTCAAGAAGAGGCAAAAATTGCATTTTTACCCTTAGGCAGCAGCGAAATCGAGCTGGTACATCCCACGAATCCCGAGTCTGGCCTGGGGAAGTATCTGGAAAAGCGAGGCCCGGGTATGCACCATATCTGCCTGGAGGTGGATGACATCGAGGGCATGCTCGACCAGTTGCGAGCGAAGGGCATCCAGCTCATCAATGAGACTCCGCGCCTGGGTGAGGGGGGTCGCCGGTATGCTTTTATTCACCCGAAAAGCGCTTACGGGGTGTTGGTGGAGTTGTACGAATATCGTGCTGATGTGGGGAAATTAGATTGAACTGCTTACAGGTGCGGGTGGTCTGCTTCTCCTAAATTATTGATATTCCACACACTCGAAAATTAATCTTTACCTGATAACTCTAATTTGTTTCGTGTTTTCGGGGTTCAACCGATGGGTACCCGATTTCGGGATTATAATAATCGGTTGATGTTTTTTACCGGGAAATTCATTGTTTATTAATAAAACATATGTGCTATAATTGAATCCTGTTCGGCGGATTCCCCAACTTATCCGAGGAAGAATATTCTCTGCTTATGTCACCTAATGTCATTCGTGTAGTCGGCGCCCGGGTGCACAACCTGAAAAATATTACCGTTGAGATACCCCGCGATAAATTCGTGGTCATCACAGGTATGTCTGGCTCGGGCAAATCGTCCCTGGCTTTTGATACGATCTTTGCCGAGGGGCAACGTCGTTATGTCGAATCCCTGTCGGCCTATGCCCGCCAGTTTCTGGGGCAAATGGACAAACCCGATGTGGACTATATCGAAGGCTTGTCGCCGGCGGTTTCCATCGATCAAAAGGGGGCCTCGCACAACCCGCGATCCACAGTGGGCACGGTTACTGAAATTTACGATTTTTTACGCTTGTTATATGCCCGGGTGGGTATTCCCCACTGCCCGAATTGTGGCCGCGAAGTCAGCCGCCAGTCCGCGCAGGAGATTGTGGATGCGATTCGCCTGATGCCGGAAGGCAGCCGCCTGCTTGTCCTGGCGCCGATTGTCCGCGGGCGTAAAGGCACCTATCAGGCGGTGTTCGATGAAATCCGCAAATCTGGTTTCGTCCGTGTGCGGGTGGATGGACAGGTGCTGGATCTCGATCAGGAGATCACTCTCGACCGCTACAAAATCCACACGATTGAAGCCGTTGTCGATCGGGTCGTGATCCGCCGTTTTGAGCAGGAAGAGGAGGCCAGTAATTTCCTCACCCGCCTGACGGATTCGGTCGAAACCGCTTTGAAATTTGGGGATGGGTATATCAATATACTGGATGTTACGGATGAAAAATCCCCGGTAGAACACCAGTATTCTGAATATCTGTCCTGCCCGGTGTGTGGCATCAGTCTGCCGGAAATCGAGCCGCGCACCTTCTCCTTTAATACTCCACATGGCGCCTGCCCGGACTGCCAGGGACTGGGGGGTAAACTGGAAATTGACCCGACTCTGCTGATCCCGGACACGGATTTATCCCTGAACGAGGGGGCGATTGTCCTTACCGAATGGAATGGGGCGCGTGATGAAGGCGGATATTACTGGCAAACCCTGGAAGGCGCAGCTGAAGAATATGGGATTAACCTGGACGCTCCGGTGCGCGAGCTGACCGAGAAGCAGTTGGATGTGATCCTGTATGGCACTCGGGGCAAAGAAGTTACGGTCAAATATACCCGCGGCAACGGGCGCACGGTGACCTTTGAAACCACGTTTGAAGGGGTGATCAATAACCTTCAAAGGCGTTATAACGAAACCAATTCGGATTACATGCGCGATCGCATTTCCGAATTTATGAGCCAGCGCACCTGCCCAACCTGCGGCGGAAAACGCCTGCGCCCGGAAGCGCTTGGGGTAACGATCCTGGAGTTCAATATTGTCGAGTTGACTGCCTGGCCGGTCAAACGAACCCTGGATTGGGTGAAGGTACTGATGGGAGAAAATAGCCCGCTGGATGAGCGCCAGAAGATTATTGCCGGGTCGATCCTGAAAGAACTTGTCTCCCGGTTGGGCTTTCTGGTGGATGTCGGCCTGGATTACCTGACGCTTTCCCGCAGCGCGGCATCTTTATCCGGCGGCGAAGCACAGCGAATCCGCCTGGCGACTCAGGTCGGCTCCCGTTTGATGGGTGTGCTATATGTGCTGGATGAACCTTCTATCGGCTTACACCCGCGGGATAATGCCCGGCTGTTACGCACATTGAAAGGTTTGCGGGACCTGGGGAATACTGTACTGGTGGTTGAACACGACGAAGAAACCATTCGCGAAGCCGATTGGATCCTGGACCTGGGACCCGCTGCCGGTGAGCAAGGGGGCGAGGTGGTTTGCGCCGGTACGCTGGATCAAATTCTGTCCTGCCCGGAATCGCAGACCGGAGCGTATGTATCCGGGCGAAAACGAATTCCCATGCCGGAAAAACGGCGTAACGGGAATGGCCAGTCTTTAGTGGTGTATGGCGCGCGTGAAAATAACCTGAAAGGCATCGATGTTAAGATTCCCCTGGGCAGGCTGGTGTGCATCACCGGAGTATCCGGCTCCGGAAAATCCACCCTCATGGTAGAAATCCTGTATAAAGCGATGGCGCGGGAAATCAATCGCGCCCGCACCATCCCTGGCGCCTATGATCGCATCGAAGGTTTGCAATATATCGACAAAGTGATCAACATCGATCAATCGCCTATCGGGCGTACGCCGCGCTCCAACCCCGGCACATACACCAGCCTGTTTGATCATATTCGCAAGTTGTTCGCTGATCTGCCGGACAGCAAGGTGCGCGGTTATAAAGCAGGGCGATTTTCCTTCAATGTACGCGGCGGTCGCTGCGAAGCCTGCCAGGGTCAGGGACAGTTGCGGATCGAAATGCAGTTTCTACCGGATGTGTACGTGCCCTGCGAAGTATGTCATGGTACGCGCTATAACCGGGAGACCTTGCAGGTGAAATTCAAAGGACTGAACATCGCTGAAGTGCTGGACCTGACCGTCGATAGCGCGCTGGAGATTTTCGAAGCCTTCCCACCCATGCTCAGTCGCCTGCAAACCTTGCAGGATGTAGGCCTGGGGTACATTCGTATCGGTCAGCCTGCCACCACTCTCTCGGGTGGTGAAGCTCAACGAGTGAAACTGGCGCGTGAACTCTCCAAACGCGCCACCGGGCACACCCTGTATGTGCTGGATGAACCGTCGGTAGGTCTGCATGCTGCTGACGTCCATAAATTGATTGAGGTGTTGCAGCGCCTGGTTGATGCGGGAAACACGGTATTGATCATCGAGCATAACCTGGATATTATCAAAACCGCCGACTACATTATCGATCTCGGGCCGGAGGGGGGCGATGATGGCGGCAGGGTGATTGCACAGGGTACACCCGAAGAAATCAGCCAGGTGGATGAGTCTTTCACCGGTCAATATTTAAAGCCTTATCTGGCTCGCTTGCAGGCATAAGTACAGCCAGACCTGCATAACTGACCCGCCCGCATCGATTGCA
>JAGUYX010000216.1 GCA_020061145.1 Anaerolineales bacterium
GGCTGAATCGCCCGGCAGCAAATACGCGCCGGCAAGCCTCAGCGCAGCTCCGGGCACTCCATAGATGACAGCTGGCGGCCCCCTCACTCGAATCGGCACCCGCAGGTATCTGGAGTGCTGAAGCTTGCTTCAGCGCTTGAAATTTCGCCTGCCCCGCTGATACCGGCCGGATCGCCTTCTGGCAAATACGCGCCGGCAGGCCTCAGCGCAGCTCCGGGCACTCCAAACCGGCGGGCGGCTCAGGAAATCAAATCGGCGTTGTCATCCGGCAGGTGTGTTTCTTGTCCCGCCTCGCTCTGCAGAACAATCTGCCCCTGGTTCTGCGGATATTTGCCCTGGATGCCCGTATAAAACCGGCGAATACGCCTGAAATCCGCCTGCAAATCGCCGCTCGGCCACAGGGTGGGGCCAAAACCGCCGGTGCGCGTGGCGTAATCCAGAAATCCGCAGGCTACCGGCACCTGCGCCCCATAAGCGATGGTGTAGAACCCCGAGCGCCAGTACCCGGCCTGGGAGCGGGTGCCTTCGGGGGCAATCGCCAGCGCCAGCCGGTCGTGCCGGTGATATAAATCGATCATCTGCCCGGTGAAGTTGGTGCTTTGCCGCCGGTTGACCGGGATGCCTCCCAGCCAGCGGAATATCACGCCCAGCGGGCCGCGAAAGAGGTTGTCTTTGCCCACCCAGCGCAAATTGACGCCCAGCGCGGCCATCACCAGCAGGATCAATGGCAGGTCCCAGTTGGAGGTGTGCGGCGCGCCGATAATCAGGTATTTATCGGCCGTCGGCGGCCTGCCGGTTACTCGCCAGCCAACCAGCGTCAGGATAAACAACGCCGCCAGCTGGATGAAATTGCGCGGGTATGCGCGGGTATTCTGATTCAGCATCTGCGCTTATTCGCCTTTCGAGGAACGGGAGATTTTAATGTTCATCCGCCCCTTCCGGAGGCTTGAGGGTTTGCTGCAACGCGGTGACCACATCCACCGGCACAAGGCAAATCGTCTCTGCGGGCCGGCGAATTACCAGGCAGGCATCCAGCAGGACTTCCAGACCCGGGTTGGCTACCGCCAGCGCCTGCAAACGGCGATAGTTCAAATCGTTCAGATCGAAATACTGCCGCTCGCCGATATGGGCGCGGGGGACGTTGCCAAACAAATCCATTACCAGCAGTCCGGTTAATTTGCTCATGACACCCTTTTGATTATACCGATTGCAGCAAGAAGATCCAGCATTGCCAGCCGCCCTGCCTCCGTTTCCCACCCATTTTACTCTACAATAGCGAATTTTTCATCCAGGGTTGGTGATTTGTTAGCGGGACTTCATTCTATCCCGGTCTTCACCGGAGGTACCAGCGTATCCCCCTCCACTTCGGTCGGGTGGAGCAGCAAAAACAACGCTACCAGGCTGGAGGGAATCACCGCAATAAAACCCACCGGCGTGGGTCCGAGCAGGGTCTGGGCATCCTGCGAGAGAAAAATCAGCCCCAGCGAAGCGATCCCATTGATCGCCCCATGAGCAATCACCGCCGGCCAGACGCTCCCGCCGCGCAAGGTCAGCCAGCCGATGATGATCCCGTAGGTGATGCAAAACCACACCATACCCAGAAAGCCCAACCAGGGAAAACCGGGGTAGTTAAACCCGTAGTTATAGCCCATGGCGATCACCGGCCAATGCCAGACCCCCCAGATAACCCCGCTGATGATCATCGCCCGGCGCGAGCCCAGCGGCAGCAATTTGGGCAACAGGTACGCCCGCCAGCCAAATTCTTCCCCGAAGGTCGCCAGCCCGTTGATCAGCGGCGAAATGAGCACCGCCTGGAAGGTCTGCAGCAGGGCAAAGGTCATCAACGGCATTTCCAGGGGAGCGCCGGTAACCTGCTCCACCTGCGCCATGAAGGTGCTGGCCTCCGGGTCGAAGAATGCCGGAAACAGGACGAAGTACAACGCTGCTCCGGCGATCACCAGAATAGCCGGCAGCACCCAGGCGACCAGCCAGAAAGGCCAGCTCTGGCGCAAACGCAGGCTCAATCCACTGTACTTCAACCCTTCCTGGGTGAACAGGCGGGTCAACAGGTTGGCCAGCGCCGGGCCCCACATGTAGAACGTCGCCAGCAGGATGAACGCCAGGCTGATGTTGGGTAACATTTCCGGGCTGTTGGCCAGTCCACCGGTCAGGGCAATCACGCCGCCAGTCGCCCACGAGATACCAAACGCCAGGGCCAGGAACAGGGTGATGCGACGCCGTTCTAGGTTGGGGTTGTCCACAGGATGCTCCTTACCTTCGGAAACCTCCCTGGGGGAGGCCAATAATTAAGGTTATCTTAATCGATTGCCACCCGGAGTCAAGAGGCTATCCATGCTTCCCGCAAACCAGGTTTTCCCGCGCCGCCCCGGCTGCAATCAAGTAAAATATCTCCTACACCGTCCGCGGGAGGGACACCCATGCACATCCTGGTCACCGGCGGCGCCGGATACATCGGCAGCCATACCTGCCTCGAGCTGCTCCACGCCGGTCACGAAATCACCGTCGTCGACAACCTGAGCAATTCCCGCTACGAATCCCTGCGCCGGGTGCAGCAGCTCGCCGGGCGCAGCCTGGCCTTTCACCAGGTCGATCTGCTCGACCTGCCCGCCCTGGTGGAGGTTTTCGAACGACGCCCGGTCGAGGCGGTCATCCACTTTGCCGGGCTGAAGTCGGTCGGCGAGTCGGTCGCCCAACCCCTGCGTTATTATCACAACAATTTCACCGGCACTCTGCA
>JAGUYX010000246.1 GCA_020061145.1 Anaerolineales bacterium
ATTGTCCCATCCCGGTTGTAACGTGGTCCAGCCGGCGCATTTTCGCCTTCGATGGGGTCGCGGGCATAAAGCCCCCACAAGCCGCGATAATCACTGATCCAGGTCAGCGATTCATCGATCAGGCAACCTTCTGTCCATTCGGCGCTCTGACCCGGCCCGATTGAAAAACCGTCTCCTCGGGCATAATCGATAAAGGGAATATGGAATGGATTTCGAGGACGTCCAACGCTCCCTGTACCCGTCTCATCTTGATGTCGTAAAATACGCCGCCAGAAGCCTCTGACTTGCTCCCAGATTGCTACCAAGGGAGTCAATACACCCACTTCAATTTCGGTAAGATATTCTCCCCACGAAAAATAGTTGGCATGCGACCCTGCACCGACATAAATGATCGGGTGGTCGCCGTGTTTTTCCAGTTCTGGGTCATCCCAGCGCCGTCGCAGATCATCCCCGCGCTGATCATGCATGGAACAGGCAATCCACTCGGGAACGTACTCGTTTTCCTGGCGGTACAGGTAGATACTGATCATTTCCCAATCGGCCTCATGATCATTGACTCCATAAAATCCTGAGCGCCAGTTATTGAATGGGTAAAAAAACCAGTACTGCAGGGTAATCCATAAATCGCCAGGGACCACCCGGCCATAATAGTAAAAACCCGGGTGTGATTTTATAATTCGTTCATAAGCCAGCCTGGCCGCGACTGCTGTATCTCCCGGAACGCGCCCCCTGGCAAGCAAGCTGACGGTAAAAATTGCATCAAAAATACGAGATAAATAACCTACCCGGGCTAACCGGCCTCCGCCAGCATGAAATTTTCCTGTCGATCGTCGCCTCCGGATGCGTTTTTCTATCTGGTATACCGCCAATTCGCGCAGGTTCGGAGGGGAAATAAATTTCAAATAGACAACCGAGGATGGCGACACAGTGGGTGGATCCTTAAGCGTATCTAGCGTAAGCTCTCCTTCTGGCACCAGAGGAAGGGGATCTTCTCCGGGATTCCACTGCCACAGTCCACATTCCGCCACATAAGCGCGGACATCCATCGGGAAAAATGGCTCGCCCTGGGTAAAACGCAAGACAGGTTCATATTTCCGGAGTAATTCTATAGAGTCTTCCGGATTCATGGTTCATTCTCTGAGAGCAAATTTACTTTACGAAAAGATTGGTAAATATCCGCATGCTGTAAGTAAATCACCATGATGATCCCATAAATCATTAAAAAATAAGTATGCAGGGGCTTTTGGATCAGATAAATGATCAAGGCCAGGGTCAACATGCTTCCCTGAACGGACATTGCCAGAATCCAGGCGAATTTCCGGCGGAAAAAGAAACCGAAACTGGCGAACAAAGCCAGGATTGCCAGCAAAAAGAGAAGCAAACTTTCTACGAGGGTACTGAGTACATGCTGACTGCTGGCAGTGGTAAACAGCTCGGTTAATAACCCGTATAACGCCAGCAACCGATTGGGACCGTATATCCGTTGCGACCACCACAGAGTTAGCAGTTCCGGACCAAATTGAAGGATTAGAAAGTGATATATTCCGAATGCAACCAGAGATACAGCCTGAAAAAACAATAGCCAGCCCATCATCACCACCAGGCGAGAACGTGGTTGGGCTGGCTTCGAGACCACGGCAGAGGCATCCATATTTCAGGTCAGTAACCGGTCGATGGCGGCAGTCAGATCACTCAAATTTCGCACATGCAGCAAAAGGTCACACCATTGTGCATATTTTAGCATGTCGCTATCGCCTGAGCCCCACAGATGGGGTGCTTCTGGATTTAACCAGATTAATTGCCTGGCGCGCCGGTTGATTTTTTCGACGAGGTCGATCCGGGGATCGTTGTAATTATTCCTGCCATCCCCAACCACGATAAATGTTGTTCGAGAATCAAGCGTATCGAAATACCCCTTGACGTAGGTTTCCAGGCTGCTGCCCAGGTCAGTATTGTAGTAACCAGACGGATTTTTCACAAGAATTTCTCGCACGGCTTCTTGCACCGTTCTTCCAGAAAAGTATGGAGAAACAAATTCCATGTCATGGATGAAGGCAAATGCAAAAGTTTTACTGATCTGGTCCTGAAGGGTATAAAGCAGGCTCAACATCAATTCTGAGCAATAGCGCATGGATGTGCTGATATCACAGATCACCACCAGCCTGGGTTTTAACTGTCGATCGCGAAATTTGAGCACGATGGGTACATTCTGATGACGTAAATTATGGCGAATCGTGCTCTTCGGATCCAGGCGACCGTTTTTCGCCCGCTTTCTGCGCAACGCCAGCCGAGTGCGTAACAAAGATGCCAATCTTTTGACATCTTTTCGAAGAACCTCCATATCCTTTTCAGATAAGGCGTGGAACGGGCGTTGGTAGACTTCGTTCTGCGCAGCTTCGGGCGGCTGTTCGCTGATTTGCCTGGCGATCTGTTCGCCAGTGTACTGGCGAATTTGCTCTGAAAGGGCACGGGCGTTAGCCTGGAAGGCGGCTTTTAATTCCTGTTGTTTCTCCATCTCCATACCCATGGCTTCCAACAGTTCTAACAACGCCTCGAGGGCTTCATCAAGTTTTGATAACCCAATTGACTGCTCCATCCGTCGTGACATCCATTCACGATACCGCATCTGGTCGATGTTTTGTAATCCTGTGAGCATGGCGAGCTGTGCTAATTCCTCGTCCGTAAGCTGGTCACCTTCCATCAGGCGATCTAGTAGATTGCGCCAGCGTTGGGCCAGTTGCTCCAGAGCCTGTGCCAGCATTTCGAGCTCATCTGGCGTGAGATTTTGGAGCACATTTTCACCAACCGGCGGCTGGTTATGTCCAAAAAACAGGGGGAATAACTCATCAAAAACAGGTATTGCGTGGAAGTCCTTGACTAAGGTAGAGCGTAAAGCCATTTGAAAAACGTCTCGGTCTTGAACTCCCATCAGCCGGATTGCATGAAAAGCGTCCTCACTCTCAGCCAGGCTGACACGCACACCGCTGTTACGCAACGCCGAAATGAACTGAACGATCCGCTGTTCCATGGTTTACCTCACAATTTACTAATAATCCAGAAGGCTTACCTGTCTTCGGGCCAACGATTTATTCGTCTTTCATCTCTCAAAGGCTGGTCCTGTTTGATTAATTTTCTGGCGCGTTGTAAATCATTTTCGTGCTTCAATAAGATACTGAGAGTGGTTTGCAAGGTATTTTCATCCAGCATACTGGCATTTAGTTTAACCAGGGCTTTTGCCCAATCCAGGGTTTCACTGATACTCGGAGCCTTCCGAAAATCCATTTTGCGCAATCGCTGAACCAGTTCCACAGCCTGGCGGGCAAGATCGGCAGATAATTCTGGAACCTTCAACCGCACGACTGCCAGCTCCTGTTCCAGGGTTGGATACTGAATGAAAAGGTAAAGGCATCTGCGTTTTAATGCCTCGCTCAATTCGCGGGTATTATTACTGGTCAACACCACCAGGGGAATATGTCTGGCGCTCAATGTACCCAACTCAGGGATAGAAATCTGAAAATCGCTTAACACCTCCAGTAAAAAGGCTTCGAATTCCGCATCTGACCGGTCAATCTCATCGATCAAGAGAACTACCGGTTTTTCGCTTAAGATTGCCCGCAATAACGGTCTCTGCAAGAGGAATCGATCAGAGAAAAAAACATCTTCCTCCTGCGCCAGCCGGTCAGCGGCTTCGCTTAATGTGGTTATTCCCGAGAGGGTTTCCTGTAATTTATCCCGTAATAATTGGGTATAAAGCAGTTGTTTTGCGTATTCCCATTCGTATAAAGCTTTGGTTTCATCCAGACCTTCATAACACTGCAAACGAATCAGTTCGCGCTGTGTAGCACCAGCGATGGCTTTTGCCAGTTCGGTTTTTCCCACACCAGCGGGCCCCTCCACCAGCAATGGTTTGTCCAGTTGGTTGGATAAAAACAAAATGGTGGCAATTTCATCGCTGGCGATGTATTGCTGTTTGCCTAACGCTTCTCGCAATGCCTGGGGGGTCTGGAACATGAATTGGGTCATTTCCGTGCTACCTCCGAATACAGATAAAAAAAGTGGCGGTTATCAATCATGAGGTGTGCCTTCAGATTGATCCCCGCCCTCCAGTAAAGAAACCCCAGGTTATGGCTTAGTCTGAGAAGGTTCTTCTTCTTTACCCCAATCCGGAGCAGCCCGTAACAAAAGGGTTTGCGAAATCCGGTTTACTTTGCGACATTGCGGGCAGCGTGCATCATAATGCTTCAATTGCTGCGCTTCCATCTCGGTAAGCGCAGTGTGTATGGTCTCTTTGCTGAGGGTAAACGGTATACCACAGTGACTGCAGCGGACGTGCATACTAATCTCCCTTCAGAATACCAGATATTAGTTACCGTCGGGAATTAAGTGCCAGCATTCAGATCAAATTCCTTGGATTAGTATACTACATTCAATTTAAGTTTGGCTAAGCCGCGATTATAATGAAGAGCATGTGCCCATTTTTCACTCGCACCGGGGACGATGGCTATACCTCGCTTTTGGGAGAAGGCCGGGTGCCTAAATATCATCCCCGTCCGGATGCTTGTGGTGCCCTGGATGAAGCTTCTGCAGCGATCGGTGTGGCGCGTTCCCTGCTAAATGATCCGGTATGGGATCAAATGCTCCTCCTGGTTCAGCGCCATCTTTATCAAATCATGGCTGAAGTCGCTGCCACGCCTGAAAACGCCTCCCGTTTTCGTTCTCTGACGAACGAACAGGTGAGCAAACTTGAAACATTTACCGAAACGATCAGCCAGCAGGTGGAAATACCCAAAGAATTTATTGTTCCCGGGGATACCCAACCGTCTGCCATGCTGGCGTTGGCGCGCACGATTACGCGGCGTGCAGAACGGCAAGTTGCCCGCCTGGCGCACAGTGGGGAAATCGACAACCCAGCTATTCTGGCATATCTCAATCGCCTATCGTCGTTATTATTTATCCTGGAGATTGCAGAAAATACGCGCGCTGGCAATCAAAAACCTACATTCGCAAAGGAAACCCCTGAATAGTGATTGGAACCACGATCAATGTGTTCGCTATCCTCCTTGGAGGGGGATTAGGCTTATTGTTTGGCAGCCGATTTTCTGAAAATATTCGTCGAACCGTAGTATCCGTTATCGGCCTCTTTACTCTCGCCATCGGTATGCAGATGTTTCTGAAGACCGAAAACGCCATCGTTGTCCTGGTGGGATTATTATTTGGGGCAATCGTGGGCGAGTTAATGCAAATCGAGGAAGCATTAACCCGGTTGGGAAACTGGCTGCAGGAGAAGTTCACCTCACCAAAAGAACGGTTAATCAACGGTAACCGGTTTGTAAAAGGATTTCTCACCGCTTCTCTCGTTTTCAGTATTGGCCCGATGGCCATTTTAGGATCAATTCAGGACGGGCTGACCGGTGATTATAACCTCCTGGTGATCAAATCCATCCTGGATGGTTTTGCATCACTCGCATTTGCAGCCAGCCTTGGGGTGGGTGTATTATTCTCTGCCCTGATCATTCTCATCTATCAGGGGAGCATTTCACTGTTGGCTGGTCTGGCACAGACATTTGTCACCACCGGGATGATAAATGAAATGACCGCCACGGGAGGTGTCCTGCTGGCCGGGATTGCGATCAGCAATTTGCTGGAAATTAAACCCATTCGGGTGGGCAATGTCCTCCCGGCTTTGTTTATCACCCCTTTGCTCGTTCAACTGTTGAGTTATTTTCGTTTTTAATCAATCAAAAAAGCACCCAGGCAGCAGATACGATGCCGGGTGCTTTTAGATATGTACCTCAGAGGTTAATTTCCGGCGCTCAGAATAGCCTCAATTTCCCGTTGTAAGGTCGGAAAGTCGACTGCTCCAGGGATTAACTTGTCGTTCACCAGAAATGCCGGTGTGCCTTCCACTCCTGCAGCCAGGCCATCGATACGATCCTGGTTTACCCGATCCTCATACTTATTTCCTTCTAAACATTCATTGAATGCTACCATATCGAGTCCGAGTGTTTCAGCCATCGCAGACAGGCGTTTGTCGGTGTATACACCCTGATTTTCGCCTCCCTGATTGACGAACAGGATGGCATGATAATCCCAAAACTTACCCTGATCGCCAGCACAATATGCAGCCTCCGCTGCTCGGAAGGATTCCTGACCCAACCAGTTCCCCATAGAACGATAGGTAAAATATACCTGCCCTGTGCTTATATATGTCTCGATTAATTGTTTTTCAGTGGTTTCGAAGAATACCCGGCAGAAAGGGCATTGAAAATCGGAATATTCAACGATCTTAACCGGCGCATTGGGGTCGCCAATTGAATTCATATCCGGGTTGGGATATGCAAAAGCTTCGGGGGTGGTAATCTCGCCTACGGGGGCAATTTCACGCAGGATAGATGGACCAATCAGAACGCCGGCGATGATTAATGCAACCAGCGCCACACCCAGGATGGTTAATATACGTTGTTGCTGAATTTGTTTTCGGCGTTTTTCACGGATAGACAGGCGTTTACTTCCCATGCTTCCTCCAATGGATATTCAACCGTGCAGGTCCTCACTTATCGTAGGTTAAAGCGCTACATTTAATCATGCGCGTTTGGGTTTGTCCAGTGAAATCTATCACTTTATTTGGGTCTTCAGGATTTATGTGAACAATAAATCCTGATTAAATTTCTTTTTCCTGCAGGGGTTTCTGGTAAACAGGGTAAATCTGACCGGTGGGTTTAAATCCCAGGCTGGCATATAAAGCCTTAGACGCCTGATTATTACTTTGCGTATTTACCGTCACCTGATTGGCGCCGCGTTGCCGAAATTGGACAAGCACGTCGCGAACCAGGCTGTAACCAATACCTTTGCCCTGAAACTTCGGGAGCACCGCCAGGCGCGCCAGATGCCCGCCCATTGAATTGGATGTGCTGATTTGGTATCCCACCATTTCATCTTCAGACATGGCTACCGTAGCCAGGCTGGCCTGCCGATAAGCAATCTCCAGGGCAGTCAGGGAATTCCGCCACATCGCTGAGAACGCCCGGCGGTCGATGCCTTCTACACGCTGTAAATCATCAAAATTCATCGGACGTATTCGAATTGCATCGGTTTTTTTCGCCTCAGGGATTTTGATCCCCGTCCAGGAGAGCATCACTACATTCTGTAGATTTTCGAAATCTTCACGGAGCAACATTTCCCTGAACCAGCTTTGCTGAGGTATGGCAGCTACATATTCGGCAGTTGTTTTCGCCTCCAGGAAATCCCGGGTTTGTGGCCACAACTCCCGCCAGGCTTCACGTTCACTGATGGCGGCATGCACGGCAAATAACCGCACCCAGGCGATTTCAGGTGGGTCCGGGGGGCAAGCTAATGCGGCAAGTAAGCGGTTGTTCTTCTCGTAAACCAGGAAAGGTTCTGCGCCAATCCATTCCAGGGGTGGTTTCCAATCCAGGTTTCTGTGTACCCGTAACTCAAAATGAATCAGATTTGCCACACGAACTCGATCTTCCTCGGTGACTTTTCTGACTCGAACCTCTACACTGGTAACCATGTGGTTTGATCGGTTTCTTTGCTGGAATCTTGATCAGTAATATTTATCTGCTTGCGGATAATCCACGAATAAAAGGGCTACTTATTGCCTGAGATCAATTTTAACGGATAATCCAATAATTTTTTGAGGAATCGTTGTTTAATATTTAATCTCTTACTATTCTCCAGGCCAGCCTGCATGGTAGCCAACGCCTGTAACTGGTCTCCACTTTTCAGTTGCAGCGCAGACATAGCCTGCATTACATGCAAACGTTGATCGTAATCCCCCGCAGTTTTGAGGAGCTCAGCCGAGCGTTCATAATTTTGTAACGCACCTTCGATATCACCCAGGCTTTCCAACGCTGCAGCGAGATTGCCATATGCCATCCCGGCCAGCTGAATTTGGTTTCCAGCCAGGAAAATTTCTGGAGTTCCTGCCGACGCATGGTGTGCCGTTTCCGCATCACCAGCCAGCAATGCTGCCACACTCCAGTTGTTTGCGTATTCCGCGGCCAACAATACCTCCCCCGATTCCCTGGCTGCTTGTGTCGCCTCTTGAAAATAACCGGCTGCCTCCACATAGGCTTTTTTGGCAAATGCTTGCTTCCCGGCATGATTAGCAGATAGGTGTACGGATTGTGCTTTCATAAGGTAATCTCCAAGATGCCTTCAGCGATCTGGCGTAATTGTTGAACCGGCATCTCGCTAAGTTTTTTCGCCAGTTCAATAAAAGGCCGATTGATAGGCTTCGCCACAAAAGACTTAATCTCGTCAGGCAGGTTCGCCAATTCCTTCTCTATCCTTTGTCGTTCTGCCCACACCCCGACTGGACTTTTCCGGTCCAGGTAATCCTGGATAGACCGCTTACATAATTCCGCTGCATGAACAAGAAAGGCGATCGAGGGGATTTGCTCACCCAGTTCATAGGCGTTTAATATTTCCGGGGTAACCCCCGCTAACGCTGCGAATTCTTCGAGCTCGAAACCGGCTTCGATGCGCTGTTTTCGCAATTGCAGACCGATTGATCTGCGTCTCACATTGGCGATTGCCGAATAATTCACCCGCGGTTTATCTTCGCTGGCAGCATGGGGTTGTTCTTCAGTTATCCAAAATGACTCAGGCAGAATATTAAGGTAATAAGCCAGGGTTTCCAATTCAATCAGGCTGGGATAATCAGCGTTTCGTTCATATGCTTCGTATTCTGCGGGTTCTTTTTGGATCAAACTGGCAAATTCGTCCACTGAATAGCCGGCTGCCTGCCTAAATTCACGCAAGGTCTCTCCTAAAGCAGCAATTTTTAGGGAATCAGGTAGGTCTGGTTGCATAAATTACATACTCCATGGCTTAAACTGAAGGAGGACGCCCGATTTTCTGGTAAAAAGTAAGCTCATAAATCTGCATTATTATTGCTTATATCCTGCACCGGTTTTGCGGCTAAACCTACTTGTAAAACAGCTTTCTAATCGTCGAAAATAACCGGTTTAGCGTCGATTCCGGTTGCGACCGAGAATATCCGAGAGGTTGGCTCCAAACACTTCAGGCCCAAGTTTGAATCCAGCCACCTCCAGGCGAGGCGTGAATAATGGACGAATCCCGGTTGGACGTAATTCGCCCAGTATCCTGCCATTCGCATCCACACCGGTTTGATCAAATTTAAAAATATCTGATAGCACAATCGTATCGCCTTCCATGCCGGCGACTTCGGTGATATAGGTAACCTTACGGCTGCCATCCTTCATCCTGGTTTGTTGCACTATCAGGTCAATAGCAGAGGCGATTTGTTCCCGAATTACCCTTACTGGCAAATCCAACCCGGCCATCAGAGTCATGGTCTCCATCCTGGCCAGTGCATCGCGGGGTGAATTTGCATGCAGGGTGGTCAATGACCCGTCGTGCCCGGTATTCATAGCCTGCAACATATCCAGCGTTTCACCTCCCCGGCATTCTCCCACAACGATCCTGTCAGGTCGCATACGTAAAGAATTACGCACGAGGTCGCGGATGGTGATTTCCCGTTTTCCATCCACGCTTTTCATGCGCGTTTCCATACGTACAACGTGATCCTGATGAAGCTGCAATTCCGCGGCATCTTCAATAGTGACAATCCGCTCATCGGCAGGGATATATCCAGACAGGATGTTAAGTAACGTGGTTTTGCCGGAGCCTGTGCCTCCTGAAATCACGATATTCAACCGGCTGATGACACATGCACGCAGGAATTCGGCCATCCCCGGGGTAAGTGAACCCAATTCCACGATATCGTCTACAGTCAATTTCTCTTTTGCAAATTTACGGATGGTAATCGATGGCCCATCCAGGGTAATAGGAGGTATGACGGCATTTACACGAGATCCATCTGGTAGGCGGGCATCGACTGTGGGGTTGTCGGCATCGATCCTGCGTCCCAGCGGCAAGACAATTTTGTCAATAATACGAATGATATGTTCATCATTCTGAAATCGGGCATTGGTCTTTACCAGCTTTCCTTTTTTTTCTACATACACATTATCCCGGCTGTTGACCATGATTTCAGTCACTTCAGGATCATCGATAAACGGTTGTAAAGGACCGTAACCCACCAGCTCGTCCAGGACATCTCTGTAGACCTGCTCTTTTACCGCAGGAGGCAGCTGTAATTTTGTCCGCTGATAAGCTTGCTCAAATAATTGAGTAATGATTTCTTCCTGTTGGTCCAGGTCCAGGCGTTTGGACTCCAGCTCGCGGGAGATGACGCTCACCAGGTAAGAGGTTAATTTTTCCAGCTCCGAACTTTGCGTCCGGTTACCGGGTTTTTGTGCCTCCATGCTCACCCCGCTGATTCTTCGGATTGTGGGTTGAATGCCTGGTCATCAGGCATCACCCAGACAATGTGTGTTTTTCGAACAGCAATAAACTCATGGCGGTAAAGAATTTCTCCCTGTTGGTCGAAAACTACTGCATTTGTCACTGCCATAAATGGTTCGTCCCGATCTAATTCATTCTTCAATCGCTCATTGATACGGATATGGATATATCCGCGAATACGGTGAGTGGTGGTTTGAATGGTAGCCAGGATCATATCTTTGGCGACCTTTTCTGTATAAAATTTACCTTTTTCGTCGTGATACATCGCACCCATGAAAGTTTCATAACCTCCAAAATTGATTCCGCCTGGCTCAATTGGTTCTGCTCATGACAACGGGCATTGAATATCCCATCCCGGATCGGGTGACAATATGCTTGGGTTGTTTGGGATCTTCTTCCAATTTTTGCCGTAAGCGCGAGATACTCACCCATAAAATTTCTTTATCTTCACGGTATTCATCTCCCCACACATTGGTCAGTAACTCTTCGGATGTGAGCACCTTGCCCATATTGTGCGCAAGGTGGAGCAACAGGCGGTATTCAGTGGCTGACAAGAATACCAGCCGTTCCCCCACATACACTTCTGCACGAGAAACATCGATCTTTAAATCGTTATGGACAATGATTTCAGGTTGCCCTTTCGATTTCCCGCTTTCAGCCCGGCGTAATGCTGCGCGTACCCTGGCTAAAAACTCTTCGCCAGAAAATGGCTTGACAATATAATCATCCGCACCCAGGTCCAGACCCATCACCCGGTCGCGTTCAGCTGCTTTGGAAGTCAACATAATAATCGGTACGTTAGAGAATTCCCGGATGCGTTTGCAGGCGGTGAATCCATCCATGTCTGGCATCATAACGTCCATCACCACCAGGTCGGGATCCTGAGCTGCGACAACCTGAAGTGCTTCTTCCCCATTTTCGGCTTTCGCCACGGAATATTTTTCCAGTTTGAGGCTTTCTTCAAGCAAGCGTAGGTAAAGGGGTTCATCGTCTACGATTAAAATTTTCGCTTTCATGTTTTCGATCCTTCCGGCTCCTATATCCTTCAACGATTATCCTTCAGGGGGAGGCAATTCCACTTCTGTATAAAGAGGCAAAGCGAAGGTAAATCGGGTGCCTCGACCAACTTCAGAATTTACGGTAATTTGAGATCCATGCGCATCGATAATTCGATTTACGTAAGCCAATCCCAATCCTGTACCCTGATATCGCCGGGTGCTGGAGCCATCTAATTGATGAAAGAGTTGAAAAATCTCGTTCATGCGTAAATCTGGTATACCGATACCGGTATCCACCACAGAGATGTTTACCAATTCATCCGCAATTTCTGCGGATACCCAAACGCTCCCCCCCCTGGCGGTGAATTTTATCGCATTATCCAATAACTGATTTAATGCCCAGGCCATCTTGTCTTCATCAATATCAACGTTCAACGGTTGATCGGGGATATTCACCTGGAAATGAACCCCTTTTTCATCGGCGCGTGAGGCATAATGGTCTCGGGCTCCCCTGAGAAGCTGGCGAAAATCCACCCGATCCAAATTTAAACTCAGTTCTCCCCGAACTGCCAGAGAAAATTGCAACAAATCTTCGATCAGTTTTTCCAATCGGACGCTGGATCTTAAGGCCACCTCGATCGCTTTTTTTTGTTGTTCATCCAGCGTGCCCAGGTCCCCATCGTGAAGTAATTCCAGGTACCCTTTGATGTGGGTGAGAGGGGTGCGCAATTCATGCGAAATGTTGGATATGAAATTCGACTTTAGCTGGTTTAACTCCGCCAGCCGGCGTAATGCCTGTTGTAGTTCAGCGGTGCGTTCCTGGACCCGGGCTTCAAGTGTCCGGTTGGCGTGGTGTAAAGCAGCTTGCAGTTGGAGTATTTGTTCGGTAATGACTGCATCGAGTGTTTCTCGATCGATCAAATTCAAGCGCACCAGCGACTCGCCAAACAAAAATGCCTGCCCTTTCACCGCCATTTCGCGCTGATAAGCCAGGGCACGCTGTAAATCATCTTCTTGAAGGACTCCCCGCTCGCGTAAATAATCTCCCAGGCGAGGAACCAGAATTTCCGGAACCAGAGGAACATCAGCTTTTGCCTCTTCTGGGGGAAGAATATCACGTTCAGCAACTGCAGCCGCAATAGCCAGGTCCACACCACAAAACTCACAATAGTGAGCCCTGGCGTTGATTAACTGGTTGCAGCGCGGGCAAGGAATTTGGGTATTCGTCGCCATCATAACTGCATCAGTGTCCTGAATTGCGGTTCGGTTGCTCATCTGGCAGGCTTTTTTGTGGATACCAATTCTTTGCACTCAAGTTCGCAATTTTGCCTGATCCGCCTGAAGTGATCATACCGATTCTTTCAGGTAGTTCACTATCAAATGACTTACAAACCCGTGATAAAATCACCTCTGGTTGGCAACAAGAGTGATAGGAAAAATAATGGTAGAGCGACAAAAGGATTCCTGGGAAAACCCGACTGCATTCCTGGCGTTAAAACAGCTTCAATCCAATCCACGGGTAAAATATATCGTGATTGCTGCTCCAAATGATGCCTGCCATCTCTGTTTGAGTCTGGTGGGCACTTATCCCAAAGACCAGGTTCCCCGGTTGCCGTATGAATCATGCTCATTGCCACACGGCTGTCGTGCATTTTATATGCCATTTATCGAGGAAGTGTATCCTTAATCTCTTAACAATAATAACGAATACACCGCCAGAATATTTCAGCTGGCGGTTTTTTGTCGCTCGTTCACCAATAATTGAATAAATTCCAGTGCCTGCTCCCGATTGGTAATCTCGCCGATTGCCTGTGCTTCGCGCAGTTGTTCGAGCAGTTCGCCAATCAGCGGTCCCGGTTGCAGGTTAAATTTCTCCATGATGATAGTCCCATCCAGAAATAAAACCGGTTTGATATTCACCTGGTTAGTTTCCCAATAACCCTCCAAAAGCGTGCGAATTGTTTTTAGATATCTGTTCCACAATTCCTGAGGTGGATTAATGTGATAACTGGCGAGGAAATCCGCCATAGCCAATAAACAAATATCCACACCAGCCAATCCGGCATCCCGGAAAAAGCGATAAATGGCGCGCCGCGTAGGTGGATCATCGCTGTTTGCCAGCAACATCGGTCGCATGTGATGGCGGACAATCCTTTCGATGTGTTCCACTTCCTGATTGGATAAATGCAGTAAACGAGCACGCTTTGCTACCAATTCTGCGCCGGCTTTTTCATGACCGAAAAAACGTATTCTCCCGGTCGGTTCTTCGCTGGTTTGGGTGGTAGTTTTGCCAATATCATGATGGAGGGCAGCAAAAAATAAAATAGCGCGTCCATTACGATCGGGGGTAAAGTGGCGCACCAGATGTTGGTGAATCTGTGTCCGGAATTTACCCAGATGAATGAATACCAACCCTTCGATAAGGTTCTCTGCGCCTATTTCAGGTTGGGAATAGTCAGGACTAAGAATTTCGAGCATCCGATACAGGTAGCGGATGGTATCCAGCGAATGTTCGAAAACATCCAGAGTATGCGGCGGGGATTGTTGAACTCCGCGGGTTAACCCCAGCTCAGGCAGCACAAAGGGTAATCCCCCCAGCATATCCAGAGCACGAATCGTCGCCGCAGGTTGCTCGCCTGCCAGCAAATGAAACAGTTCATCGCGCTTGCGCTCTACAGACACATCTTCAAGCCCAGCGATTGATTTCCGCATCAGACCGCGGGTTTCTTTCTCAATTTTAAATCCCAGCGTCGCTGCCAAACGCAAGCCGCGCAAAATCCGTACCGGATCATTCACCAGGCTGTTTACTGTGCAAACCCTGATTTGCCTGACCAGCAAGTCTTGAATCCCTCCGGTCGGATCCAGGATCTCATTCGGGTTCAAAAGTGGTGCTGCCAGGGCATTGATGCTGAAATCACGCTCGAATAAATCGTCTTCAATCCCCGAACCACGCATAGACGTAAAATCGACCAGGATTCTTTCGTTTTCCGGCGTTATTACAACCAGCCTGGCTGCGTCATATTCTTCGTGGAGAGGGTAAAAACTACAACCCAGTCGCTCAGCAGTTTTACGGGCAATATCGATTGCCCTGAGGGATACGACCAGATCGATGTCTTTACTTTGCCTGCCTAATAACGCATCACGCACCACACCACCGACCAGATAAACCTGTTTTTCATTCGTTAAAAGCTCGCGCAATCTGTAGACCAGATCAGGATAGACCAAACGCTGGCTGGTAGGTACGTACATAATTTGTACCGATTCCTTAAACCTCGTCGCATGGGCAGATTTTTCTGCCTGTCCAGGCGTGCCTCCCTGCGCAATTACTTTTCCAGCGTACAGGGCGACCCAACGACCGGCATAATTTTCCAGATTCATTTTCCCGATGGAGCGTATCTGCTTGGGCATAAATCAATGCCGCAGTTGATACTTTTCTGCGTCCACGACACCAATAAAGGGCAGATTGCGATAATACTCATCGATATCCAAACCATAACCAAAGACAAATTTATCCGGGATGATAAATCCACAGTAGTCGATGGGCACTTCTACTTCACGGCGTTCAGCTTTATTCAGTAATACACAGGTTTTCAGGCTTGCTGGTTTTCGCGTTTTTAACAGATTGAGTACCGCTTCAAGGGTATAACCGCTATCGACAATATCCTCCACCAACAAAACATGTCTTCCAGCAATATCGGTATTTAAATCCAAAGTGATGCGCGCCTGCCCGCTGGATTGGCGTGCGCCAATCGAATAAGATGCGACTGCCATAAAATCCACCCGGAGGGGCATGGCAAGTTCACGCATCAAATCGGATAAGAACAAGACACCGCCGCGGAGAATACAAACGAGCAACAATTCTTCGTCGGCATAATCTCGATTGATCTCATCGCCTAATTCAATAATTCTATTTTTTAATTGCTCTTCAGTAACCACAATTTCTGCTAAGAATTCATGATAATCCTGAAACATGCCTTACCTCTTCCTCAATCATGGGTTCGGGGAACTTCATGATGGCGGCGGCAGCGTGCCTCATACATTTCGGATGCACCCACGATGACAACAGGATCGTCATACAGGGCGGGTTTGCCATTTACCAGCCGCTGAGTGCGACTGGCTGCCTCGCCACACACCATGCAGATGGCCTGTAGTTTATCGACTTTTTCAGCTTTCGCCATCAACTGAGGCATCGGGCCAAAAGGTTCTCCTCGAAAATCAGTATCCAGGCCGGCAATGATCACCCGAATCCCCTGGTCTGCCAGATCCTGTGCGATTGGCACAATTTCCCCAGGGAAAAATTGGGCTTCGTCCAGGCCTACCACCGTGGTATCAGCATCCAGATAGGCTTTTATCTCCTCTACCCTCTGTACCGGCCGGGCATCAAGCTCGCTGCCTGAGTGAGATTTGACTTTCTCCAGGGCGAAGCGGGTATCGATAGAGGGTTTAAACACCTGGACTTTTTGACGAGCGATTTGCGCTCGAATTAATCGCCGGATCAATTCTTCCGTTTTTCCACAAAACATAGAACCGGTGATGACTTCGATAGATCCATAATGATGTTTCATAGGCATTCCTGTCGAGTGAGAATCAAAAGGGCGGATGTGCGCACACCCGCCCTTTAGTTTACCTGATGTCCAAAAATCCGTATATACAAAAACCCGCAATATATCCGGCGAGGATAACTG
>JAGUYX010000144.1 GCA_020061145.1 Anaerolineales bacterium
GAAGATCAGCCTCAGGCGACGCCCACCCCGGAACCGGAGCAAATACCGCCGCAAAACTTCATCCCTCCCCGGATTGAAGGCAGAGGCGGCGGGGGCGGCGGCGGTCCGGCGGTTAGTGAAGTTCCGCAACCCATGTTTTCCCCCGACGAGGTACGCTTTGTCGTGCGGATTCTGGAGGTATTGCTGGCGCTGGCCGCGGTGAGCACCGCACTGGCAGCCTGGTTCTTCAAACGCCGGGGAACATGAATGCCGACGAAGTAAATTACTGTGTACGCTGCGGTACGCCTGTAATTCGCCAGGAACGGGTAGGCAGGCTTCGCCCCGTATGCCCGGCGTGTGACTGGATCTTCTTTCCCGATCCACGCGTGGCAGTCGCGGTTGTCGTGCGAAAGAATTCTGATGTCTTGCTGGTACAACGAGCCAACCCACCCCGAAAGGGTTACTGGACATTACCCGGCGGTTTTATGGATGCCGGGGAAGATCCATTTCGGGCAGCGGAAAGAGAATGTCTCGAGGAAACCGGGCTGGTGGTTCGGGCTACGGAATTGTTAGGTATGGTTGCACGCCCGGAGAATTCCACGGGGGCGCATCTGGTCCTGTACTTTCATGGAGAATACCAGCAAGGAGATTTGATCGCCGCAGACGATGCGGAATCTGCGCGTTATTTTCCTCTGGATCGTTTGCCTCCCCTGGCTTTTGAAATACCCGCCGCCATTCTGCATTTCAAACCGCATTGAACACACCGGAGAAAGGTATGAAAAGCCGGACATTATCCCAGCGGCTCTTTTTAGGGGGAATCCTGTTCCTGATGTTGCAGGGATGTGGTTTATTGCCGGGTAATATCCCCACACCTACCTTACAACCCACGGCGACTTTGTTGCCCACCAGCACGCCGCGCCCGTTGCCCACCTTTACCGAGGCAGCGCTGCTGACGGACACAGCCACTCCAGAATTGGCTTCGAGCAATGAAATTCGGCTTTCCACAGAACCGTACAGTCATCAAGATGGCTTATTTGAGGTCTATCCTCCCGAAGGGTGGACCGTTGAGGAAGATCAATCCTCGGCAGCATTTCTTGATCCAGCAAATGTCGGGTTTATTTATCTTCAGGTCACCAATACCGGTTACGCCCTCGACGCCGGCGCCTTCGAGAAGTTTATCACCGCCCGCGAAAGCAATTTTTTTGGCACCTACGCTGAATATCAGCAACTCGAGCGGCAGTTTGATCCCACACAAAGGATTGCCTCAGTCTTGAAATCGTTGTTATTTGATGGCGTGAGCCAGACGGTGATCACGTATTACGATCAAAAAGGTGAAGCTATCTATGCCCTTGATTTTTGGGCGGATACAGAATCGTTTGAGGCGTATAACCCCGTATACAATGAGTTTTTTCAAAAAATTGTGGTGGATAGCGCAATCGCCGCGGAGTTACGGCCTTACGCCTGGGTGTTTACCTATACCGGACCCTCCAACCTGTATTCCATCGAGGTGCCGACTTCCTGGCGTTATGTTGTCGATGAAAACGATCGGGCGTTGATCGAAACCTTTTATGCGCCTGATGACCACGCCCTGATCCAAAATATTACCTACACCGAAGGGCGGGCTATCTCACGTAGTGAAGCAGGCGAGCTGGCCCTGGATTTGCTCAACAATTTTTATGCTCCGGATATTATCATCACCGAAGATAAAATCCAGCCGGATGGCAGCGAAAGGTTAACCTGGTATTCGCCCGGGGGTGGCTACCGGGGGGTGTCCTTTCTGGAAACCCGGGAAACGTCGTTCTTGCTGTTTACCGTAATGTACGATAACTCTTATGAGGAATACTACCTCGAAGTTTTGGACTACACCGTGGCATCCTACGATGTTCCCTGAGAGGTTTGCCTTTGTCTCCTATCCCCCACGGGTTTACCGCTTTACCGTAAAACTCTGCTCAAGGGTGGTCACATTCCCCGCCAGGTCCCGGATATGGACGAGCAGAATATGGTTGCCCGGCTGTGCTTCCCAGGCGAGCGTATACGGCGGTGCGAGGCGTGAGGCCAGCCTTTCGCCGTCCAGGGTAAACTCAACTTCTTCCAACCCCAAATTGTCCTCTGCCTTTACTTCAAATATGAGCGGGCTATTGAGCGGAAGATCAAATTGCTGACCGGACTGTGGGATGAGAATTTGACCCGTGGGAGGCTGGTTATCTACCGTGACCTGTCGGGTGGCGATGTCCACCTGCTGAGCTTCGTTTACGCGCAGCAACCGGATGACATACAACCCATCCATTCCACGCGTATCCCATTCACCCAATACCCCGTTCTGGATGGCGCGAGTTTGATCCTGACCTACTTGGATCCAGGATCGGGGGTTTAATCCCTGACCGACCTGCAACCGGAAATAGTCCAGGGATTCGCCGCTGACACTGCCCCGAATGGTTACCCTACCATTTACGTATGCAAATGGCGCCGGTTGGCTGATGCTCAATCGTGTGCTTTCAGCGAGACCAGGCTGGAGCACATCGTAATCTTCTGGAGGCGTGGGTAGCCCGGCCAGTTCCGCCCAATTTTCCGCTTCCGGGGGGACGATCAAATACACTCTGGATTCCACCAGTTCTGGCGGGGTGTTAACCGTGGCAAGTAATCCGGTGGCACGATTGATTTCCAGAGCCTGGTAAAGATTATCCGGATGAGTGGGTTCGCTTCCGCTGGCGAAAATCTCAGTCACAATGTTTGGGCAAATCCGGGTGGGTAGCAAACCGGATGGATCACAAACTTCCAGGCTGCTGATTCCTGCCGGCATATTCCAGGTGCTGGGTGGCAGCTCCCGGGCGGCATACTGGAAGATCGCATGCCATATCGCGGCTGCCTCCAGGGGGAGCACCTGGGACGATTGGGCCTCCGGGTTGCCGAGCCAGACCCCCGCGACAAGGTGGGGAGTATATCCAATCGCCCACCCATCCTGCCCGGACAGGGTCTGCCCCAACTTGGCTGCTGCCGGTCGGTCGATTTCCAGTGGGTTGGCCTGCCCCAGTGTTCGCCAGCGCGCCGATCCATCACTCAAAACATGATTTACCTGGTACGCAAGCTGGGAGGTGATCACCGGGCGATGGATGGGGAGCTGGTTGCTCACCAATATTTGTCCCTGGTGATCCTCAACCTTCAAAATAACCACGGGTTGAAGGGGACTGGTCGAGGCCGCGCCGTTTTCCCGGGTGGGTAATCCGACCAGAACGCCTTCATTCGCCAGTGTGCCATAAGCCTGCAGGATTTCAATCAGGCTTGTTTGTCCATCCTGCCACAGGATTTCTGGCGACCTGGTTACCTCTTCCGAGCTCAAGCTGAACAACCCCATCTGTTGAAAGGTGCGCCAAACGGCTGTTATGCCGGTATTGAGCAAGGTCTGCACGGCTGGGGAGAGGTCGTCATTGGCGAGTGCGTTTCTTAAGCGCAAAGGTCCCTGATAGGCGCCATCCAGGAGGGGCACCTCCGCCTGGGGCAAATCTTCCAGGGGGATGTCCCAGACCAGGCTGCCGGGCGATTGCCCGCGGGTAAACGCGGTGAGATAAACAAATGGAGTGAGCAAGGTGCCGGGTGGTCGCCCGGGGAAAAACGCCGTCTCGGTGTGGTTGGATGCCTGTA
>JAGUYX010000042.1 GCA_020061145.1 Anaerolineales bacterium
CGTCCGTCCACATTATTGCTGCCGCCGATCACCTCCATGCCCAGGCCGATATAACTCACCGACAGGCTGTTGGCGATCGAATACACCATCCAGACCAGTTCCCAGGACCAGTAGCGCTTAACCAAGTTAAGGTTCCGTTCCATAAAGGCATACGATGCCCTGAACTCATTTACCAGTGCGCTCATTTTGCACCTCCAAATTTCAATTCCCAGATAATCATTCCGGCCATTCCGACTGTAGAATTCCCATGGTTTCGATGTTCCCTATCCTACCGGCACCTGATCTTCTTCTTTGCCCAGTTTCTTGCCGGTCAGTTCCAGGAAGACATCTTCCAGCGTGGCTTCAACGCCGTCCTTCTGGATCAGGTTCTTCAGCCCTTGTGGCGTATCCAAAACCACAATTTTGCCGCCATCGATGATCGCCACCCGGTCACATAACAGATCCGCCTCGTACATGTCGTGAGTGGTCAGCAGGATGGTGGTGCCCTGGCTGCGGAGCTCGTTCACCACCGCCTGAACCTCGCGCTTCGAGCGTGGGTCCAGACCAGTCGTTGGCTCGTCCAGCAAGAGCAACCTGGGGCGAGAGAGGAGCGCCCTGGCTATGGCTACTTTTTGCTGCATACCCCGGGACATCTCCTCCATCGGGTTATAAATTGAGCGGTCATCCAGGCCCAGGCGGATGAGAATTTTCACTACCTGACGGCGGGTTTCCGCACCAGACATACCATAGAGCCGTGCGCCATAAAGCAGGTTTTCCATCGGGGAAAGTTTCTTGAAAAAACTGGCTTCCACCGACACACGGTTAATTAACTCCTGCACCTGGCGGGGTTTCTTCACCACGTCATAGCCGAAGACCCTCAATTCGCCGGCGTCGGGAAGCAGCAGTGTGGCAATCAGGCGAATCAGGGTGGATTTCCCGGAACCGTTCGGCCCCAGCACACCGAAAATCTCACCTTCCTGCACGGAGAACGTGACATGATCGACCGCCACCACCACTCGCCGCCCGTACGCTATTACCGGGCTTACTTCCCCTGGACTGTTTGCCAGGTTGGCAGATCCAGTACCGTTCTGGCTTGCAACCAGCTCGAGATCCGTGGGTAAAGCTGCCTTCCCATTTTTTCCATTGCCATCCTTCTGTCTATTCCTGTGCAGAAGAACCTGCCAGAAAGGCTTGTCCCTTTTTTCGAACTTCTTATATAAATTTACGACAGTAATCGCTTCACTCATTTCGACCTCCAATAATCGATTCGATCCCTCACCCGGGTTGTTTACGGATTAACCGAAAACAGGCCAGGGGGGTGCCCGTGGCCTGTTAAGAGACTCGTCCCAGGAGACCAAAAAAGCCACGGGGCAGGAGTGCACCCGTGGCCTGTTTTCTACAAGGGGGTTGGTGAGCTAGAACACCTGTTCACCATCACGAGGCGCACACCGAAAAGGAATCAGAAACCCTCCGCCGCTAACGGCGCTGATTCGCAGTTCGGGATAGCAGTTGGACAGATTCATTAAAGCGCGCCTCCTTTGAGGATTTGCCCAGCGCTAAACTGGACTTGCTGAATATACCAGACGATTTTTTCAAAGTCAAGCATTAATTTTCGATTAACCGAAAGTTTCTCATCCGAAAACTGTTTGACAATGGTTTGTTTCCTCGCATATACTAAAAAAAACCGTTTTTCCGCACCGTTAAATCGAGGAGGTCTGAGATGAGTACAAAAGTCACCTGGCACGGTCATGCGACTTTCGACCTGGAGACCGGCGGTTATCGTCTGCTGGTAGACCCCTACTTTTCAGGAAATCCACTTGTAAAAGTCGATAAAAACTCCGTACAGGCCGATTTCATTCTTGTCACCCATGGGCACGGGGATCACGTGGGCGATACGGTCGAGATCGCCAAACGCACCGGGGCAATGGTGATCGCTAACACGGAAATTGTGCGCTGGCTGGGTAAGCAGGGTGTGCAAAAAACACACCCACAACATATTGGCGGCGGCTACCAGCATCCCTTCGGTTATTTAAAACTAACCCAGGCATTTCATGGCTCCTCTTTGCCGGATGGCAGTTATGGCGGCATGCCCGCTGGTTTATTGCTGACCACTAAAGACGGCATAAAAATTTACTTTGCCGGGGACACCGGCCTGTTCGGGGATATGGCGCTTTACGGCGATGAAGGAATCGACCTGGCGTTTATCCCCATTGGCGATAATTACACCATGGGACCAGAGGATGCTTTACGCGCCGTGCGCTTATTGCGGCCTAAAATCGTGGTGCCCATTCATTACAGCACCTGGGATATTATTGCACAGGATGTACAGGCCTGGGCCAGTAAGGCGGCTGAAATCAGTAAAACCCAGGTACAGGTACTCGAACCGGGCGATTCAATCAGCGTCTGAAATCCCGAAAAATTCGGCAGCCGGACACATTTTCGCCGGCTCAAAGATACTTGGAATGCTATTCGTGCGGATCAGAGTTATTCGCGTACCCGCACCAAATGGTAACTCTTGCGCCCTTTGCGCAGAACGAGAAAACGCCCTTCAAGCAGTTGTTCGCCATTAACCTGCTCATCCGGGCTGCTCACCCGCCGGTTGTTCAGGTAAGCACCGCCTTCAGCAATCAACCGGCGAGCCTCACCCCTGGATTTGGTCACCCCGCTGGCGGTCAACAGCTCAAGGATATTCATCTTTCCGCCAACCAGCGCTTCTTTGCGGAATTCGCTGGAAGGCACTTCGGCGAATATATCCTGAATTTCTTCTGCGGAAAGACCGCTGATTTCGCCACCAAATAATGCCTGAGAGGCCTGTTCGGCGCGACTCAGGGCGGTGCGACCATGCAGGGTTTCCGTCATGACTTGAGCCAACCTGAGTTGCGCCTGGCGCTGTTCGGGTTGGGTTTGAACGGCATATTCCAGTTCTTCAACCTCCCTGCGCTCCAGGAACGTAAAAAACTTGAGATATGGAATCACGTCCTTATCGCTGGTGTTCACCCAGAACTGGTAAAAGCGGTATGGCGAAGTGCGTTGCGCATCCAACCAGACCGTGCCCGTCTCGGTCTTGCCAAACTTGGTGCCATCCGCTTTGGTAATCAGCGGGTAAACCAGACCATAAACCGGTGTCCCATGCACACGGCGTACCAGCTCCACGCCGGCGGTGATATTCCCCCACTGGTCGCTGCCTCCGGTTTGTAATAAACACCCAAAATGATCATGCAAATACAAAAAGTCGTACGCCTGCAGGAGCATATAACTGAACTCGGTGAACGATATGCCTGATTCGCGCTCCAGGCGGGCGCTCACGGAATCCTTGGAGATCATGTAATTGACAGTGAAATGTTTGCCGATATCCCGCAGGAATTCGACCAGGTTCAAGGATAACAACCAGTCGGCGTTGTTCATCACCCGCGCCGGGTTTGTCTTCACTTCAAAATCAAGCAAATGGGCGAGCTGACCTTTGATTTTTTCCACGTTGGCAACCACCTGATCCAGGGTGAGCAGAGAGCGTTCAGCAGCCTTGCCACTCGGGTCGCCAATCATACTGGTTCCGCCGCCAGCCAGGGCAATTGGATGGTGCCCGTAACGTTGCAAGCGCGCCAGGGCGATCAACGGCACCAGATGTCCCACATGCAGGCTATCGGCTGTGGCGTCGAAGCCGTTATAAATGGTGATTTTCTGGCGTCTGAGAAGTTCATCCACCCCTTCTACATGGTCGTAAATCAAACCCCGCCAGCGTAACTCTTCAAAGACATGCTCTTCCATAAATTCTCCCAGAGCGGTAATTCCGCAAATATCACCCAGATTTATTGACACTCAGGCTGCTTCAGCAGGCAGTTTACCAGGCAAACCAGGCGCCTGCCAGGGAATTCCTTAATCATAACCGAACTTTTACAGGAGGTAGTTATTCCTGGCGCGCAGTTGGATGCTGGAATAACCTGCTTCCGGGTTCAGGTAAGATTTCCGTCCTCGATGATTCTAATTTGTTATAATGCGATAAATGGAGGTAGCCATGCTTAAAAGTGTATTTGGTCGCCGAGAACAGGAAGAACAGGTACGGCAGGAAGGTCGCCTGCCTCCCGGGCAATCCTTGACCCAAAAATTTCCGGTATTGCATTACGGACCGGTGCCAAGATTTAGTCCCGCCACCTGGGATTTCCGTATACTTGGCGAGGTGGAAGAAGAAAAACGTTGGAACTGGGAAGAATTCAATCAGTTACCCCGCACCAAAGTTGTGATGGATATCCATTGCGTTACCCGCTGGAGTAAATTCGACACCGAATGGGAAGGGGTTACGGTACGCGCCTTGATCGATGCTGGAATAATCAAGTTAAAGCCTACGGCCAGATATGTGGTCGAGCATGCTGAATACGGTTACACCACCAACCTGCCTCTCTCTGTGGTGTTGCAGGACAACTTCATCATGGCGACACACTTTAACGGTGAACCCCTGGAACCGGATCATGGTTACCCGCTGCGCGGGGTGGTCGGGCATATTGTCGGGAAAAACGACCTGATCGACCCCTATTTTTGGAAAGGCGCCAAGTGGTTACGCGGGCTCGAATTCCTGGCGGAAGACCGCCCGGGTTTCTGGGAACGCGCCGGTTATCATAACGAAGCCGATATATGGAAAGAGGAGCGCTTCGGTTAGTCGTGTAGCAGCTTCCTTGCTCGCCAGGCTATTTCCTGGCGAGTTTTGTTTAAACCGGGACTGGCTGCTCGCCCAGGATTTTGATTAATTCCCCGCGTTTCACCTGGAAAGAATCAAAATCACGCGCCACCCGCGTTTCCGGAAATATTGCCCGCGCTTCATCAAGGACATCACGTTCCCGGTATCGGCGGGAAATATGGGTCAGGATCAGGTGCCGCACTCCTGCGTCTTTTGCCAGCATGGCAGCCTGGCGGGCAGTTAAATGGGCAAAACGTTGCGCCATCTCAGCTTCTGAGTCCAGATAGGTGGCTTCAATCACCAGAGTATCCACTCCCTGGCAGACCTCTCGCAGGCTTCCGGTATCGCCAGTATCCCCCACGTGAACCAGGCGGGTACCGGGTCGCACCTCTCCCAGAACAAGGTCGGGGTGGATCACCCGACCGTCGGGCAGGGTCACCACATTCCCATTAACCAGCTCACGGCGCCAGGGTCCGGGGGGAATATCCATTTGTTCGGCTTTTTCGGGTAAAAAAGGTCGCCGGGCTTTTTCTTCGAAAAGAAATCCAAAACAATCCGGGCCCCGATGTAGTACCGGAAAAGCTGACACAGAAAATTCTTCGTTTTCGAATATCTCACCTGGCTGAATTTCTGTGAGGCGGATTTCCATCGGTGGTCTGGCTCCGCGTAATACCACACCAAGGATCAGGTCTTCGATCCGGTTGAGTGCCCAACGCCCCGCCATAATCTCCAGATCTTCAACTGCTTCCCAGCGCATAAAAGTTGAGATCAGGCCTGCCAGACCCAAAATATGATCCAGATGCCCATGGGTGATCAGGATGCGATTAAGCCGCTTAAAGCCCAGCCCGGATTGCAAAATTTGTCGCTGGGTGCCTTCGCCGCAATCGATTAAAAAGCGAAAATCATCGTGTTTTACCACCTGTGCAGATAAACCGCGCCGGATGGACGGCGCAGAAGCGGATGTTCCTAAGAAGACAATCTCAAACACGTAATCGGTTCCTGTTGGTTTTGGATCTGGTTAGCAACGGGTTTTGTAGACATTGTATTGTACCGCAAAGTCTATTCGACCATATGTGCTATAATCAAAATCGATTGCTTTATGGCCAGAAAAAAAAGCCCCAAACCTGCACCACCCCGGAGCGCCAAATCTCCCCCTGCCTCTCGATCCAAACCTGCCAGCCGGCAAAATGCCCGCAGCCGGAGCAGTAAAGCTCCGCCAGCGACTCGCTCCAGGACATCTGCCCCTTCCCAGCCGCGTAAACGCCCGCCGCCGCGACCGGTGCTTACATTGGAACGCAAACTGGATATCGCCGGGTTTGTCCTGATTTTAATCGGTGGGCTGACCTTATTGAGCCTGCTTTCTGTCAATCGGAGCACGCTCACTGGTTCGTGGATCGACCTGCTGCGACAGGCCTTCGGTCTGGGCACTTATATCCTGCCCATTGCCTTGATCGGCGTGGGCTTATGGTTGATCCTGCGTAATTTTGAAAAAATACCCTGGCCTTCTTTAGAACGCGTCTTCGGCTCGCTGCTATTATTTCTCAACGCGATTGCCTGGTTACATTATTTTTCCGGACCGGAAACAGAAGAATTGAGCCTTTCCATCGCCCAATCTGGCGCAGGCGGGGGGTATGTAGGGTACGCGTTTCTGGAAGTGTTGTTGGCCTGGCTGGGCTGGTGGGGAGCGGTGGTGGTCCTGGTTGCCTGGTCGCTGATCTCCCTGGCATTTACCCTGGACACCTCAGTGCTTAACCTGTTCACCTGGGCCAACCCCCTGGTGGACCTGCTGCGGAATGGGTTTCAACAAATCAGAAAAGCGGTAGATGGTCGCCTGCAAACGTCGCCGGCGCAACCATCCAGGAGTACACCGGCTTCGCCCATCGATATTCCGGGAGAGTCCCAGCCTGCCTCTGCAGAGGCGCAGACTGCCATTCCTGTTGCGGGCAATGAAGCCCCACCGGTCATCCCCACCATAGAACACCGCCCCTGGGCGCTGCCGCGTATCGAAGAAGTGCTGGATGCCGGCTTAAACATAAAAAACGACGCGGACCTGGATATACAACGCGGCAGGGTAATCGAAGAAACCCTGGCTTCTTTCGGCGCGCCCGGACATGTCGTAGAAATCAACCGCGGCCCGACGATTACACAATTCGGCGTCGAGCCGGACTATATCGAAACGCGCAATGGGCGCACGCGTATCCGGGTGAGCAAAATCGCTTCCCTGGCAGACGACCTGGCGCTGGCCATGGCTGCCCGGCGCATTCGCATCCAGGCGCCGGTGCCCGGGCGGGGTTATATCGGCATCGAAGTACCCAACGAACATCCGAACCTGGTGACGCTGCGGGATGTGATCGAATCCGACGCTTTCCGGCGCCTCAAATCTCCCCTGCGATTCGCTCTGGGTCAGGACGTTGCCGGTCATGCGGTCGCTGCCGACCTGGCTGCCATGCCGCACCTGCTGATCGCTGGCGCAACCGGATCGGGAAAATCGATTTGCGTGAACGCCATCATCACCTGCCTGCTGGTCAACCATACACCGGATGATTTGCGCATCCTGATGGTAGACCCCAAACGGGTGGAATTAACCGGCTACAACTTTATCCCGCACCTGCTGGCTCCGGTGGTCGTGGAGCTGGAACGAGTGGTGGGCGCCCTGCAGTGGATCGCTCGCGAAATGGACCAGCGTTATCACCGCTTTGCCAAAGCGGGAGCGCGAAACATCCACGACTATAACCAGAAACAGGAAGCGCGTGGCGAACCCAAGGTGCCCTATATTGTAGTGGTGATCGATGAGCTGGCCGATCTGATGATGCTCGCCCCCGATGAAACCGAACGGAATATTACCCGCCTGGCGCAACTGGCGCGCGCCACCGGCATACATCTGATCATCGCCACCCAGCGACCTTCAGTGGATGTGGTTACCGGCCTGATCAAAGCCAATTTTCCGGCGCGCATCGCCTTCGCGGTGGCTTCCGGCACCGATAGCCGGGTCATCCTTGACCAGCCCGGCGCAGAGCGCCTGCTGGGCAGCGGCGATATGTTATTCCAGGCGCCGGATGCGCCTGCGCCGGTGCGCTTGCAGGGTGTGTATGTTTCGGATACTGAAATTCACCGCGTGGTAACTCACTGGCGTCTTCAAGCAGGTGTCAACTCCCCGGTCACTACCATCCACAGTGGTATTGTGGACAGCCTGCCGGAAGGCGTCCCCTTAAAACAAATGGCGCTCTGGGAAGAGTTCGAAGCCAGAGAAGAAAAAGATCCTCTCTGGGCAGAAGCCCTCGACCTGGTACGCCGCCAGGGTCGCGCCTCTATATCCATGCTGCAGAGACGATTACGGATCGGCTACACGCGGGCTGCCCGCCTGGTAGAAGAAATGGAAGCGCGTGGAATTGTTGGCCCGCCTGAAGGCGCCACCGGCGCACGTGAAATCCTGGATTATGGCGAAGCCGCCCCTCCCGTAGATGAAGCCTGACCCGCCGGGGTAAGCGCACCCTTTCCTTACACCTGTTATAATGCCCCGCATGAAAAAGAAGCTTTTATCAGGTATCCTGGCTCTGACTGCCCTCTTCCTGCTGGGCGCAGGGCTGTATAACCTGCCGCCGATCCACGACCGGTTGGCCTGGCGCGTGGACAACCTGCGCACCAGCATCAAATACGCCTTGAATCCGCCGGAAGAAGTGGTATTTATTCCCGGGGAAGCGAATGCTCCGCCGCCTGATTTGCCCACAATGACGCCAACCCTCGCGCCCACGTCCACGCCAACGCAGGATCCGGCGGAGCTGGCTCCCACTCCCACCGAAACGCAACTCCCCTTACCTTCGCCCACTCCCCTGCCGCAATCCATTCTGTTGCCGGGGGTTACGTACGAAGATCAGCATGGACGCCTGAACTATTGTGGGCCATCCAATTTATCCATGGCGCTCACTTTTTGGGGGTGGGACGGCAACCGGGATGTGGTCGGGCAGGTGGTCAAACCTTACGCCGATGATAAAAACGTAATGCCGTATGAAATGGAAGAATTTATCGCCGCCTATACGGATTTAAAGTCGATCTCCCGCGTGGGCGGCGACCTGGAGCTGGTTAAAAAACTGGTGGCGAATGGTTTTCCGGTCATCCTGGAAAAAGGCACTTTCCTCACCGATCTCGCAGGGGAATTTTCCTGGATGGGGCATTACCAGCTGGTCACCGGGTACGATGAAGCCCGGGATATCCTGATCGTTCAGGACACCTATGTGGGCGAAAATCATGAAATGAGTTACGCCGATATCCTGGATGGCTGGCGAGCGTTTAATTACCTGTTCCTGCTGGCTTACCCCGCCGAGCGTGAAGCGGAAGTATTGGACTTACTGGGGCCCTATGTCGACGAGATTTATGCCAACCAGCGCGCCGCGGAACTCGCCTCCGGGGAAATCTTTGCACTCACCGAGGCGCGGCCGCGATATTTCGCCTGGTTCAACCGGGGCACCAGCCTGGGCCTTTTACAGGATTATGCCGGCGCAGCCCAGGCTTACGACGAAGCCTTCGCCAATGTGTATCCAACCATTCCTCAGGGTGAGCGTCCCTGGCGTATGATGTGGTACCAGACCGGACCTTATAAGGCCTATTATTACAGCGGTCGTTACAATGATGTGATCAATTTGGCGACCACCACGCTGAACTCGATGAGCAAACCGGTACTGGAAGAGAGTTTTTACTGGCGCGCCATGGCGCGTGAAGCGCTGGGCGATCTGGATGGGGCGATATCCGATTTGCGCGAGGCGGTAATCCTGAATCCGAATTTCACCGCTGGAAAACAACAGCTCGAACGCCTGACGGGAGGCGGCTGATGAGCCAATCGCTACGGGTTCTGCACTTCGCCGACGCCCACATTGATATGGCCAATTATGGTCGCCAGGACCCGGACAGCGGCCTGCCAATGCGGGTGATGGACTTCCTCAAGTCCCTGGATACGATTGTCGAGACTGCCATTCATGAAAAGGTAGACCTGGTCCTCTTTGCCGGAGACGCCTATAAAGACCGCACGCCCGCGCCCACCTACCAGCGTGAATGGGGACGGCGCATCATGCGCCTGTCACGGGCCGGAATCCCCACCCTGCTGCTGGTTGGCAATCACGACCTTTCGCCATCTTTATTGCGCGCTCATGCCCTCGACGCCTTCAGCACCCTGGAAGTGCCCTATGTTCAAGTAATCGATCGCCCGCAGTTTCTTGGTCCAGAGCAGCTGTTCGATCTTCCGGTACAGGTGCTGGCCCTGCCCTGGATTAACCGCGCCGGTCTGGTCGCCCAACTGGGATTGAGTACCCTGGATCCCAGCCAGATCCTGGAAATGATGGAAGAACGCCTGACCATCCTGGTAAATGAATGGCTGGAGCAGGCGAATCCGGATTTACCCACAATTTTGCTGGCGCATGGCAGTGTTGAAGGCGCCAAACTGGGGGGAGAACGCGCCATCATGCTGGGGACAGAATTGATGTTGCCGGGTTCGTTGGTGCGCAATCCCAGGCTGGACTATGTTGCCCTGGGGCATATCCACAAAGCCCAAAATTTAAACGAAAATGCCCATCCGCCGGTGATCTATCCGGGTTCTATCGAGCGTGTGGATTTTGGGGAAGCCCAGGAAGATAAATTTTTCGTGATCGCCGAGGTGAACCGCGGGCAAACAAA
>JAGUYX010000236.1 GCA_020061145.1 Anaerolineales bacterium
ACTCCGCCATGCCCATGGCGCGGGCGTTACGTCTGTGCCCGGATTTGATTGTTGTATCGGGCAATTATTCTTCTTATCAGGTGGCTTCGCGTCAGGTGATGAAACGCCTGTTTGCCATCACCCCCCTGGTTGAACAGATTTCAATCGATGAAGCTTTTTTAGATGTGACTGACCTGCCCGAGCCGGCAGAAGAAATCGCGACCCGCTTACAGGGTCAAATTCGGGAAGAACTGTCTTTACCCTGCTCCCTGGGGGTGGCGAGCAATAAACTGGTCGCCAAGATCGCCAGCGATGTGGGCAAATACCGCGCCCGGCAGGCCGGCGTTACCGGGCCGCCCAATGCCATCACGGTGGTGTTACCGGGGACGGAGGCGGATTTTTTGGCTCCATTGCCGGTAGAAATGCTCTGGGGCGTGGGACCGAAAACTGCGGCGCGGCTGGCAGAGCTGAAGGTGACCACTATCGGAGAACTGGCTGAATTACCCGCAAGCCAGCTTCAACGCCTGTTTGGCAAACATGGGGAAGATCTGGCTTTACGCTGCCGCGGGATCGACGATCGCCCGGTGGTCACCGAACATGAGACCAAGTCGATCAGTCAGGAAACCACCTTTGCCCGTGATATTGCCGACCGGGATGTTTTGCTGGGTACCTTGCAGCGCCTGTCGGAACAGGTTGCCAACCGGGTGCAGAAAAACGGGGTGAGTTATTCAACGGTAAAAATTAAATTGCGCTGGCCTGATTTCACCACCATCACCCGCCAGACCTCCCTCAGCCAGCCCACCGAAAAGCCAGAATTTATCTACCGTATGGCGGAGGCTTTGTTTTTAAAAGAGTGGCGTCCGGGAAAGCCGGTGCGTTTGCTGGGTGTGGGTGTGAGTGGATTGGACGAAGGGCCGCGCCAGTTAGGGCTATGGGACGAAGCCCCGCTCCGTGCCAGTCGCTTGCAGGATACTGTGGATCAATTGCGGCATAAATTTGGCTCCGAGGTGATTCGCCGCGGGGGCCAGAAGAAAGAATAATCTATCCTGGCTGAGGTAGAATCCGGGGTTGGCGCTGGTAGTTTGCAGCACAAATTTTTTTCAGGATCGATGATGACATATTCGGGAGTAATCTTTGATTTCAATGGTGTGTTGTGGTGGGACGAACATTTACAGGCAGAAACCTGGCGGCTGACTTCCATGCGATTGCGCGGATACCCCGTTAGCGACGATGAATTACGCCGGTACTGCCTGGGCCGGCCAAACCGGTATACGCTGGAATACCTGTTAGGTCATGAATTAACCCGGGAGGAAGCGGACGTGATTACGGCGGAGAAAGAAGCCAGCTACCGTGAATTGTGCCTGGCGCAGGGAGATGCTTTTCGGCTATCTCCCGGAGCAATCGCTTTGTTCGAGAAATTGCAGGCGCAGAACATTCCGTTCACCATCGCCACAGCATCGGAAATCGCCAACCTGAACTTTTTCTTCGAAAAGCTGGAGTTAGCTCGCTGGTTCGAGCGCCAGAATGTGGTCTATGATGATGGCTTGTTGCCCAACAAGCCTGCTCCGGATATTTACCTGCGCGCCGCTGCGAATCTGGGGCTTCCCCCGGCGCACTGTGTGGTGGTGGAAGACTCGCTTTCAGGTATCGAAGCCGCATCCTCAGCCGGTATAGGGGCAATTGTCGCTTTAGGGCCGGCGTCTCGCCATGCACACCTGGCAGGATTGCGCGGCGTGCACCACATCATTACCAGCCTGGATGAGTTTCCGCTGAGGCTGTTACTTAATTCCAGAGGGCCAGGTGAGGCTGGACAGCCCCATTAATCAGCTTGTTTGATTATCCTTCTTGCTCTTGCTGTTGCTCCGGCTCACGGCGGAAGAATGCCTGTGCCAGGATCAGCAGCCCGATGGCGATTAACGCAACCGGCCAGAGTGTACCGATCAGGTCGGAGCGGAATAACACCCCGAAGACTGTCGTCAGCACCAGGCTGACCACAATCTGCCACAGACCGCCTGCCAGGTTCCTGCGCAAGCGACCACTCAGCAGGCCTGCCAGTATACGGCCAAAACCGGCAAATCCTGGAATCAGCGCCCAAAGATATGCCCAGCTTGCCCAATCGCCGGTTTGGTTTTGATACCACAGGATCCCTCCGATTCCCGCCAGGATACTGGCCGGGATCGCCATCCCCGCCGTGCGGTTAACCACCCCGATCAATAGCAATCCAGCGCCGACTGCCACCAGCCAAGCGGGCCAGGGGAGCTGGATGAAACGCCAGATTTTCAGCACCGGGTAAAATTCCGCCGCCAGCAGGTATATTCCAATCAGGACCAGCAAAAAACCGATCAGCAGACTGTTGCCGGTTCTTTTCATGTATTGCTCCTCCATCAGCTTGGCTCAGGAGATCACAAATTGGCCGTCTTTGTAAAACAATTCGCCGTCTACCCGGATTTCGCTATTCGTGCGCATATCGCAGATAAAATCCCAGTGTACGCTGGATTTGTTCCGGCTGCCGGTTTCCGGGTAACCCGCTCCCACTGCCATATGCATCGTCCCGCCAATTTTTTCGTCAAACAGGATATTTTTGGTGAAGCGTTGGATGCCATAGTTGGTACCCAGGGCAAACTCACCCAGGTAGCGCGCCCCGGGGTCGCTATCCAACTGGCTGAGTAAATAGGCTTCGTTTTTGGTTGCCTGGGCGTTCACAACCTGCCCATCTTTGAATTCCAGCCTCACACCTTCGACCTCACGCCCGCCGCGAATGGCCGGATAGGTGAATTGCACCCAGCCGTTAACTGAATCTTCCACCGGTCCGGTGAAAATTTCTCCGCTGGGCATATTCTGCCGCCCATCGGAATTGATGAAGGTCCGTCCTTCGATGGAAAGGGTTAATTCAACCTTGGGTCCCCGTACGATCACCTGTTTTTTGCCTTTCAGCCAATCTACCAGACGTTGCTGGATATTGTGGACCTGTCTCCAGCGTTCGATTGGATCAGGTTGATCGGCGAAGGTGGCCTGATATACGAAGTCTTCGTAATCACGCAGGCTCATATCCGCTTCCTGAGCGTAAGCGTCACAGGGATACAGGGTGCCCACCCAACGTAATGAACCTTCCGCTGAACGACGCATATAGGTGTCGGTCAGGTGGCGGCGTGCGTTCTGTTGGATGCGCTGTTTTTCGGGGTTTATCCCGGTCAGGTTGCGGGTATTGGCAGTGGCGCCAATGCTGATCAACGCGTCGGCTTGCTCCCACAACCGGGTTTCCGTTGGAGCAATCCATTCCAGTTGTTCGGTAGAGGCGGCCCGCAACATGGCTTCATCTACCGCGTCGCTGGTGATCGACACGGTTGGATTCCCGCCGGCTTTCAACACCTGCTCGACCACCGCGACCAGTAATGGCTCAGCCAGTGTGCTGCTGCGGATCCACACCCAATCTCCTGAATGGACCTGGATAGAATAATTGACCAGGATGTTTGCCAGCGATGATACTCTCGGGTCCATTTACTTCTCCTCATGTGATCTTATCGGACCGGGGTGGCTTACGGATTTATTTTACCCGCGAAGTGCCTCAAGCACGCGCTACAGTCGCCAACCCCAATCCCCCCGTTCTCCGGTTGCACGGGTTGAAACCTGTTCTACCTTCATGGCAACCGGGAGCCAATTTTTACGTATATGATTATGAGTGTTACAACCCGGCGTACAGGTTTGTTTCGCGCTGAACAAAACTCGCAGCAGTTTTGCCTCAGGTGAAACATCGAAGCGCCCGCCAAAAGGAGGCTTTATTTCTGTTAATTTAAATTCGCAGATTTGCCGGGTATAATGCCAGACACCGGAGGAAAGAATGGCAGCGGATAAGAATCGTAATGTTTTACGCGCAGGTGGCGGTTTTTTTGATGACCTCCTGATGTATATGAAATTGATCGTGCGGCTGGTGGCTGACAAGCGGGTTCACCCCCTGCTCAAACTGTTGCCGATTGGATCTTTATTATACCTGATTTTCCCCCTGGATGTTCCCGGACCGCTGGATGATGCCGCTGTAGTTGGTATGGGGATGATGTTATTTATCGAGTTGTGCCCGCCAGAAGTGGTAAACGAACACAAACTGGCTCTTCAAGGCGGCCTGTTCGGCGGCGGACAACCGGCAGCGGATCGCGAGCAGAAGATTGATGAAGCGGATATAATCGAAGCGGAATACCGGGAGGACTGAGTTTGTCTTCACCTTTTTTTAGGAAAAAGGCGCTTTATTTCCTTCCGCTCCTGATTGTTGTTTTCCTGGTGATCTGGGCTGTTTCCGCCTGCTCAGCGATTTCTCGCGCTACTCCTCCCGTTGATCAATTCACAGGTACTCCCTCCTCGCCGGACCGGGCAATGGGCACTCCCCCCGTGGAAAACCCATCTCCGGTTTCGCAGCTCTCACCAGTCCCGGAATTATCGCCAACCGCAGCCTCCCCGGATCATGTCGAAGCTCAGCTGGTCAGCCTGGCGGTAATTGGCGATTACGGTTACGCCGGCGAGCCTCTGGCGCGAGTGGCAGCCTTAATCAAAAGCTGGGCACCGGATTACATTTTAACCGCCGGGGATAATAATTACCCGGATGGGGAAGCCGAGACAATCGATCATAATATCGGCCAGTATTTCCACGAATTCATTGGGAATTATGCGGGTGAATACGGCCCTGGCTCTCCGGAAAACCGGTTTTTCCCGGCGTTAGGCAACCACGATTTGAATACCGCCCTGGGACAGCCGTATTTTGATTATTTCACCCTGCCGGGTAATGAGCGCTATTATGATATTCTGCTGGGGCCGGTGCATGTTTTCGTGCTGAATAGCGATACACGTGAACCGGATGGGGTCGCCATAAGCTCGACCCAGGCTGCCTGGCTGCAAAGCCAGCTGGGGGCATCCACCGCTCCCTGGAAGCTGGTGATTGCTCATCACCCGCCATATTCTTCCGGTATTCATGGCTCCGTCGATTATCTCAACTGGCCGTTTGCGGAGTGGGGCGCTTCGGCGGTGATATCCGGTCACGATCACACCTACGAGCGGCTTGAGGTGGATGGAATTCCGTATTTTGTCAATGGTCTGGGGGGTGGTCCACGTTATGAGTTTGTTGAAATTTTGCCGGAGAGTGTGGTGCGTTTCCGCCAGGATTATGGCGCCATGTTGATTGAAGCCGAGCCGGCGCGCATGGTCTTCCGCTTTATCACCGTGGATGGCACCGAGGTGGATCGCTTCACCCTCGGCCTGCCACAGGCAACCAGTGCCGAAACCCCGTCACCCGCGTCCACCCTGGCAGTTTCTCCATCACCGCTGCCGGACGAGGTCGCCCACAACGCAGAAACCCTGCCCTCACCCGATGCTTTTCAATGGCGGGTCTACGCCAGCGGTTTAGATAACCCGGTTGGATTAATTCCGTCTGTAGACCAGACCAGGGTTTTATATGCCCTGGAGCAGGCTGGCGTTATCCGGGTGATTGAAAACGGGCAGGTGCTGGCGGAACCCTTCCTGGATATTCGCGATCGGGTGGGGCTGAATGCCAGCGAACAAGGATTGTTGGGTCTTGCTTTTCATCCCGGCTTTGCCGACAATCACCTTTTTTATGTAAATTACACGGATCAAGAGGGGAATACAGTCATTTCCCGCTTTCAGGCAGAGGCAGACGCCTCGGGTAGCTGGCGGGCTGACCCGGACTCCGAACAGCAGTTATTGTACATTCTGCAGCCCTATGGCAATCACAACGGCGGGCATATATTATTTGGCCCGGATGGTTATCTGTATATCGGTATGGGCGATGGCGGCAGCGCTGGCGACCCGCAGGGGAACGCCCAAAACCCACAGACCCTGTTGGGCAAACTCTTGCGCATCGATGTGAATGGCGGGCAACCTTACGCCATCCCGCCGGGCAACCCTTTCGCCGGCAATGGCAGTGGTTTGCCCGAAATTTATGCCACCGGTCTGCGCAACCCCTGGAAATTTGCCTTTGACCCGGCCACCGATGAGCTGTATCTGGCTGACGTGGGGCAGAATCAGTGGGAAGAAATTAATGTGCTCGGGTTTGAGGCCCTGGATGGCGCCAATTTTGGTTGGGATTATTTTGAAGGGCCGGCCGCTTTTGAAAGCAGCCCGCCCCCCGGTCTGGAGCTGGTGGAACCGGTGGCCTGGTACGATCACAGCCAGGGATGTTCGGTTTCGGGCGGAGTGGTCTATCGCAGCAGCCAGCTTCCGGAGTTTTCGGGTGTTTATCTGTATGCCGATTTCTGTTCCGGACAGGTGTGGGGATTATTGAAAGATGCACAGGGCAGCTTCCAGAACGCTTTACTGTTCCGCCTGGATGGTTTTCCGGTTGGCTTTGCGCAGGATTTGAACGGGGATTATTTCCTGGTGGATAAAGCGGGGGTGATTTACCGCCTCGAACGGCGGTAAACAGGAGGGTAGTAATATCCTCATCCGGCCCGGTTTCAAACCGGTTCACAACCTGGCGCCAGGCCGGTTTTCGGCTTGAACCGCGACGATTGGAACTGGAATGCTCTCATTTTCGTCTACAATTCGCAAAGAGATTAAACAGGCAATTTGCCTGATTACAGGAGGAAGAAAATGAGGTATTTGAAATTTCTCTGGCTGTGGGTTGTTTTAGGGTTATTGGTAGCCTGCGCACCGGCGGTTCTTCCGACGCCTGAGGAAACGCCCGGGCAGGGCAACGTTCCGGGCGAGGGAGGGAATGTGGAGGGAGAAGAGCAGGTGGATATTACCTGGGAACAGGATAGCGAGGTGGTGGTGATCTCGGTCACCAATGCCGGTGGTTTCATGCCCATGAATTATGCGCTGAATTACATCCCCGATCTACAAATTTACGGCGATGGGCGTGTGCTCTGGGTGGATTATAAAGAAAACGGCAGCCGGGCAGTGCTGGAGGGGCAGCTAACGCCTGCAGAACTGGCTGGTTTCCTGGAACGCATCGAAGCCAGCGGATTTTATGGCTGGGACGATCGTTATGCCAATCCTTTGGTGGCGGACGCCTCGGAGCGCTGTATTCGGGTAACCCTGGCCGAACGGCAGAAAAGCGTCTGTGAGTATGTGGAAGGCGCCCCCGAAGAGTTCGGGGTGCTGTACGATTGGTTGAGCCGCGGCGCCGGCATCTCCGGGCAGGCTTTTGTTCCGGAGCGTGCCTATGTGACCAGTTTCCCGCTGGGCAGCACCGCCGAGCCGCTGGGTGGGGTGGTGGTTAACTGGGAGGGTG
>JAGUYX010000126.1 GCA_020061145.1 Anaerolineales bacterium
GCGGCAGCCGCCGGGAGAGTCCTGGGACGCGACGCCAGTAACCAGGGGGTAATTCGATTCGGAAGTGTGGAGAAATTATCGGTCATATCGTTTTAGTCGCAGGTTGACATAAGAAAATCACCCGTACACAGGTGCCGGGTGATTGGCAGACAGGCATTGCCCTTGTCTGGATCAGGGTGGGTGATGGGACTTGAACCCACGACAGCCGCATCCACAGTGCGGTGCTCTGCCAACTGAGCTACACCCACCAAAGCGCTCCAAATTCTATCATGAAGCTGAAGGGGTCGCAAGGATTTTACTCAGGTAGGGAACCAGGTCAGTGCGTGGAAAAGTGACCTGTTCACCGCTGGTCAGGTCTTTCACTGTAACCTGTCCAGCCTCGATCTCCGCTGGGCCAAGCACAATCACAGCGGCTGCCTGAACCCGATCGGCAAATTTAAATTGCTTGGCCAGCTTGCTCGGTTCATTGGTGGTCAGGGTGGCGAAACCCGCCTGGCGTAAATCTGCTGCCAGTTGGAGCGAATCTGCCAGGGTGCTTTCATCGAAGATGGTTACCAGCACCGTTGGCTTTTGGTTGATGAACTTTTGCGGCAGGCAACCGAACTTTTTTGCGACCAGAGAGATAACGACATCCCCCATGGCAAAACCGACTCCTGGCAGCGGATCGCCGCCAACGTCCGCGACCAGATTATCATAATGGCCTCCGCCCAAAATGGCACGAAATTCACCATCTCTATCGCGCGCTTCAAAGACAGTGCCGGTGTAATAATCCAACCCACGCACAATCGCGGGCGAATATCGAATATACTCGCTGACCCCAGAAGCGTTTAGCGCATCAAAAAAACGCACCAGTTCATTGGATTCTTGCCATAGATCCAGGTTGGAGAGCATAGCGAGCAAACCATCGATCTGATGATTGGTTAACTGATAGTCTTCCTGGGCATATTTTTCCCAATCTGAGGAGGGCATTTTCTCCCGGCGATCGATCAGGCGCAGGATACTGCCACGATCTTCTTTGGGGAAATTTAATTGATCCAATTGGTTATCCAGCAAACGCCGATTGTTCACTTCAATTTGTACCTGGCTGGGTTTCAGCCCCAGGGTTCTAAAGAAAGTCGCGGCAATGCTTACCAGCTCTGCGTCGGCTTCCGGCAGGTCCTGACCGATTAAATCGATATTCCACTGAAAAAACTCGCGGGTACGCCCTTTTTGGGGACGTTCATATCGCCAGAAAGGACCAAATGACCACCAACGTAATGGGTAGACCAGCTGACGTTGTTTTTGAGCGACCATACGCGCCAGCGAGGGTGTCAGTTCCGGGCGCAGGGTTATCCATTCTCCGCTGCGATCCTGGAACACAAAAGATTGTTCGCGCACCAGCTCATCCCCGGATTTGGCTGCATAAAGATCCAGGTATTCCAGAAAAGGCGCTTCATATTCCTGATAGCCGAAAAGTGTGGAAACATGCCTGATTAATTCGTATAGCCATGAACGTACAGCCATTTCTTCTGGATAAAAATCTCGTGTGCCTTTAACTGATTGAATGATCTGACTCATTGATTATCCTGTAGGTCTGGTTCGTGAAATTCTAGCATAAAATAAGTGGGTCGGCTGAATTACACACAAGGGTAATGCCAACAGCAAAAATGGAGCAATTGTGAAAATCGTCAGTTGGAATGTCAATGGGTTGCGAGCTGTGATGCGTAAAGGGGATTGGGCGTGGGTAGCTACCAGCAGCGCGCATCTGGTTTGCCTGCAAGAAATAAAATCCTATGAAACACAAATTATCCACGATTATCCCGATAGTCTGGATGGTTATCACACTTATTTTCATTCTGCAGAAAGAGCTGGTTACAGTGGGGTGTTATCCCTTGCGGCTTATCCACCGGATGAGGTGATTTTTGGTCTGGGAGAATCCCGGTTTGATGTAGAGGGACGAGCCCTGTTAACCCGGTTCGGAGATATTTGGGTGATCAATGTGTATGTACCCAACGGAAAACGCGATCACAGCCGGGTGGGTTACAAGCTGGAATTCTACGATCTGCTGCTGCGTAAAGCCCAGCAAATTGTGAAGGAAGGTGAAGGGGTAGTTATTTGTGGAGATATCAACACTGCCCATCAAGAAATCGACTTAACTCACCCAAAAGAAAATGAAAATACAACCGGCTTTTTACCTGAAGAGCGTGCCTGGATAAGCCGGTTTATCGAGGAAGGTTTTCATGATGTTTACCGCGAGCGATATCCGGAGCGTGTGCAATATACCTGGTGGAGCTATCAGACCCGGGCGCGCGATCGAAATGTAGGCTGGCGATTGGATTATTTTCTGGTATCCGAGAACCTGCTACCGCGTGTCAAAAAGGTCGAAATATTCGATCAGGTGATGGGCTCAGATCATTGTCCGATAGGTTTAGAGATTGATTGATCTTCAAGAAGAAATCTGCTGGCGAAAATCTAAAAGGCTGGTCACTGGTTGCTGGCAGACGAATCCCTGGCAGACATAAGCGGTGGTCCGCTCATCAAGGAGTTCCCTGGCGTGTAACAAAGGCGGCATTTGACTTTCATTCACCGGGTAAGAGCTGGCCGCGACCACAAGATAAGGCTGAAAGGATGAGTGAATTTCCTGCAAATACGGGAGTAAATTGCCTTTTTGGTCGAATATCAGTGCGATTTCTTTTGGCGGATGGACGGCATAATCCATGGCGCATAACCATTCTCCAAAAGCAGTCGGGTAACGGCTGACCGCATTCGCAATTTGCGCCCAACTATTCTGGATGGCTTTCAGATACTTTTCCTCACCTGAAAAGGCATACAGATGCAAAAGCGCCCGAGCTGCCAGGGCGTTGCCACTGGGGATGGCGTTATCCTGCACA
>JAGUYX010000158.1 GCA_020061145.1 Anaerolineales bacterium
GCGCTGCCGGGCCGCGGCAACCCGCGATGAGCAGACCGGCAGCCAGCAACAGAAAAAATAAGAATACAGGTGTTTTCACTAAAGCCTCGGTTCTGGCTCAATCACCGGACTGCTCACGGATAAGAAATTCCTGCTCTACCCAGCCTCGCCCCAGGGGAGTGCGCACGTACCACCAGTAAACTCCGCTGGCGTAAATGCCGTTCAGGTTGTGCGGCTCGGGCTCGATGTGCGCTTCGAGCGGCTGGTAGAAACGCTCGAAGATCGCATAATTGTACCCCGGCCCCTGGCGCAGCGCAGCATATTCCGCCAGGGTCACCGCTTCGCCGGATTGGTAAAGCTCGCTGTACAACGGCTCTTCCGCCAGCACAATCGCCAGGCTGTTGATCACCGGGCGCTGGCAGCCGCCGGTTTCCGTCCGCACGCCGGTGACGGTATCGGCGGGCTGCGCCGGGCCGGCATCTGGCCTACCCGCCCCATCCGGCGCCGGGTAAGCTTCAACCGCCGGCGGTAAAAGTCCGTTCACCACCCCGGGCAGGTATTGTTGCGGGCAGATCATCGGCAGAAAGTCGCCCGGGCGGGTCATCACCTGCCCATCGATCAGCAGGGTGGACGAGCCGCCGCCATCCAGGTTGGCCGCCCAGAGACCATCCAGCTCGCGGGTGATGAAATTCGCCAGGTCGCCCAGGGGAATGCCGGTGCGCGCCGGGTCGCCATCCGGCTCACGGTAAGGGCGGCCCTCCACCACCAGCAGGTACAGATAATCGGCATTCATAGCCACGGCGGTGCGCGGGGCGACAGCGTCCACGGCGGGGTAGAGCGGTCGCCCGTCTTCGACCAGCAAGGCATCCACGCCGATAGCGGCATAAGCCTCCGACCAGGAATTGCCGCTGGGCGTCTGGCAATCCTGCGGCAGGCCGTCCCGCAGGCGCAGGTTCAGCCCTGCCTGCTGGCCTTCTCGCCCGCGGGTGTGGCTGAGCAGTTTTTCGGCATTAAAGCCGGTCGCCGAGAGCACCACCTGGTCGAACTCAATCCGCGCCGGGGGCTGGTCGACGCGCACTTCCAGGATTTCACCGCGCACCACCGGCTCCCCGCTGATCCCGCTTTCGCCGGGCGGCTTGATCAGCAACGGGCTTTCCAGGCGCAACACCACTTCCACGCTGAGCGTGTTGGGGGAAGGTTTTTGCTCGGTGATCGGCCCGTAATGGTGGGTGTAGAGAAACAGGCCCCGGTCGGCATCCCGCGGCACGTTGATCCCGGTGATACGCATATCGGTATCGGGGTTATCCAGATCAAGTAAGACGCGTTGATCGCCCGCCGGGTGAGAGACGCAGCCGCCGATAAACGCCTGCCCAGACATGCTCCAGACAAAACCGGAGCGGTTCTGGAAGTCCTGAAATCGATCGAAATACCAGCCGGATTGCACCATCCCCTGGTTGGGATACCCCTCGATGGTCAGCGCCACCCCGTTGTCATCCCGGCGGGTCTGGGTATCCACCAGCGAGCCGTTGATCGCCACCAGGATGCGGTTGCGCTTCCCCCAGTAGGGCTTGCCGCCGCGGCCCAGGTCGCCCCAATAATTGAGCGCCCCCGTGTAACGCTGCGCCTGGGATTCGACGCTTTCGAACGCCCAGGGCAAGAGCATACCGCTTGCCAGCAGGGTATCCACGGTCAGGTCGGGATGGGATTGGCGCTCCAGGCTGAGGCGGACGACATGGGCGATGCCGCTCAGGCCGGGGAATTCCGTGTACTGGCGATAGTCCAGCCCGGGGTAGACCTCCTGCCAGCCGGCGCCGGGTACAAAGCGGGGCGTTGGGGTGGGCAGCGGCTCATAAGGAGGCGCCGGTTCGCCGCCCGGCGCGAGTTCGCCGTCCGGGGCGGGTAAAGCCTCCCCGGGGGGATAGGCGGGATAAGCTGAAGCATCTGACGCGCCGGGGGTGGGGGTGAGCAGCGAGCGCGGGTCGGTGGAGAGCATACCGCCGCCGCCACACCCGCCGGTCAGCGCCAACAGGCCTAAAACGGCCAAAAACCGCCAGAGGTTCATGGGGGGCTAAGATGCATTATCTGATTTTCGTCCACCCAACCACGTACACCGTTGATTTCCACAAACCACCAATAAGTTCCGGTGGCAAAAACTCCATTAAGCTGGTTGGCGTCTGCGATGACCACACCATATGTACTGGGCTGGTATGGAAAAACGACAAATGGCCGGTAATTGTTTCCCGGGCCTTGGCGAACTTTTAGGTTTGCATTTGGCACTACTTCAAAGGCTTCGCCGGATGTGAATAACTGGCTGACTATTTTGGGTTGGACGGAAACCATGGCGATTCCATTCGGCACTCTGCGTTGGCAATTCCCGGTTCCAGCGCCGCGGTAATAAGTAACCGCGACTTCATAATCCGGAGAGAGGGTGTGTTCTACTTCTGGGTTATCCGCGGTTTGGGGTTTTTCAACCAGCCCAACAATTGTTTGCTCTCGCGTGGGGTTCGTTTGATTTACCGAAGGGGTGTTATTTGAGGAGTTACCGGGAGGGTTATAGACATTTCCCAAATATTGTTGGGGGCAATATAGAAAATCCGTAGACTTAACGACATTCACTCCATTAACGATCATTTGGGAAGATCCGCCTCCATCAAGGTTGACTGCCCAATCTGCGCCAAGTGAGTTGTGGATGAAGCTGGCCAGGTTAGAGAGTGAAATTCCTGTTCTCGGGTTGTCAGTATCATAAACCAGTACTCCCCTGCCATTAACATAAGTAATTGGATGCCCTTCTGCTACCACAAAATATAGGTATTGATCGTTATAGGCAATCGCGGTGCGTGGAGCAACTGATGAGTTATCGTAATTTACGATCGAACGATTGGCAATCAGTGTGGCATCTACTCCGATTGCGGTATATGTACCTGCCCAATCCAATCCGGTGCTGCCCGAACATCCGCTTCCGGGAATAGGGTAGAGGTCGTTTACTGTCAAGTTTATCCCCACCTGCTGGCCAACTTTCAAACGGTTCAGCATTCCTGCTGCATCTCCATAGCCGGAAAAAACAACCTGATCAAATAAGATTTTTGTTGGCGGGGGATTGGTCGGTCCGAATTCTCCGGTGGGGTCGAGGATAATTTTGTCTACCACAGTGCCAATAACGAGATCGGCGGGCAATTGGTCGGGGGAACTGATATTACCCACGGGAGTGCCTATCCCAACCGGTTTCCCTAATTGAACAACAACTTCAACATTCGCTAATTCGGCAGGACGAGTCCGATCAGGATATAAGCCATAATGGGGTGTGAACATATAGATTTTATTTGTGGTGCGGATGACATTAATACCCTGGATATTTTTAGAATAATTATCTGGATCCACGACAGCCAAATCGGTAATCAATTTTTGCTCTGTCGAGGGTTGACTAGTGCAGTTGCCGATAAATGCTTCTCTATTGACTTTCCAGGCAAACCCGGAACGATTGTGACTATCTACAAAGCGCCATGGGTACCATCCAGATTGTAATTGACCTTGCGCCGGGATATAGGTCGAGGTATCCGACAAATCACCATTGATCGCCACAACAATTTGGCTCCGCTTCCCCCAATAAGCTTCCCCGCCGCTTCCCAAATCCCCCCAATAATTGATCGATTGGTCAAACCTGCGGACCATTGGTTGAATGCCATCACCGGTCCACAGGTCATAAAGATTGTTAGCTACCTGGATGTATCCCGATGCGATTAGTGACTCCAGCGTCAGGTTGGTCAGGCTGCGATCCATCCGCGCCACGTGGATCGGGTCGCCGCTGGTGCCGGGGACGTTATAGAAGGCGCGGTAATCGATCCCGGGGACGTCCGGGGCCGCCTGAGTCCAGCCGTCAGTCTGCGCCCGGGCGGCTTGCCAGGGCAATACCATGACCATCCAGAGAAGCTGGAGGAGGGTGAATAATGCAGCCCGGGGAATACGTCTGGCCAAGCGGTGCGGGGTCGTGGTGCGATAGGCGAGTCTCATGCGGGTCTCCTTACAGTGAGATGCGCATTGGAGGCTGCAAAAGGCATGCCGTTTTTCTTCCTTAAGTGAAGCGGAAAACCGCTCCGAGGTTTGCGCGTGGGTTTGCCCGGGCGGTTACCCCCCCGGCGATGCACCAAATTTTACCCGATTTTATCCGGTTTTTTGGGCTGATTCAGGTTGTGAAAATGGGGAAAATTGCATAAAAATTGCAACAATCTAACATGTATGTAAGTGTATTTAAGGCGAATTTAGGTATACTATGGGCAAGGACTTATTTCTTCTTTGCCTGGGCCGGAGGATATGATGAACCAGTTGTTACCAGGACCCCATGGGCAGGGCTTGGTCGAATATGCACTCATAATTGCCTTCATTGCTATTGTGGTTGTTGTGGTGCTGGCCGTATTTGGCCCATTTGTCGGCAATATGTTCAGCACAATCATTCCGATGATCTGACTCAGCCCACCTGCCCACCCCCAATGCCCTGGCCTCCCCAGGGCTTTGGGGTTTAAAAACCGGGTGTGCGACTTGGTGGAGTTCTAGTTATACCTGAAGGATGACAAAATCAAGGGAGAAAGTCAATCAAACCAATCCGCACTTAAATCTTCAAATTTTGGATTTATCACCCGAACGAGATCCAATTTCTTCTTTCTCACCCAACCTTTTATCTGTTTTTCACGCGCGATTGCATCGTCGATATTCGTGGTTTCTTCGAAATAAATTAACCGATGAACGTGGTATTTCTTGGTAAACCCAGGAATAGCTCCAGTTTTATGTTCCTGCATACGGCGTAACAAATTATTGGTCACTCCTACGTAAATAATCCCGGTGTCGTTTGAGAGGATGTATACGTAATAGTTATTCATTATGAAATCCGGATGTCATCCTGAAGGAGGCGTTTTTTGCCGACTGAAGGATCCCTGTAGCGATTGGGTCGCTCCAGGCGGTCGTCGTTATAGGGATCCTTCGCGCAGCC
>JAGUYX010000202.1 GCA_020061145.1 Anaerolineales bacterium
AGCGAGTCGCGCCGAATAACGTCTTCAGCTAAGGCGCCGAATAACCAGGTATTAAGTAGAATGAAAACCAAACCGATAATCAGGTATGAGCAATTTTGCCCACCTTGTCTAAGGCAGCCATATACCTGCATCCATGCTTTGAGTAGAGGCTTCCGAATCATTTTTTTTAGAATTAGATCGACATAACAAACACTGCCTGTTAATCGGAATAAATCATACAGTGCTAAGATGAAATTGACATGAAGTTTGAAAACCAGTGAGAGTATGTGGCAGCCGGGCTTGCAACAGACGGACGGTTTACAGGCTAATAAGATAGTGTCATCCAACCAGGCTAGCGATCAATAGAGAGTAATTCGAAGGGGTAATAACCCAAATCACACTGATCTTCCACATTCCATGCTCCGGTTCTGGCAGATTGGCTGCCAGAACCGGAGTTTTCTTTTACCCCCTAAAGCGCATAAGAGACATTCATTCCATTTAGAGCAAGAGGTGCAATGATGGCAGACGAGAGGGTTAGTCAAAACTTTTCTGAAAACCCTGACCCACAAGAAAAGGCGGTTTCTGGAGATAATATAACCCCTTCCCAGGAGCAGCAGAAATTTCTCGAAAGGCCACCCAAGAGTTTGGTGGACTGGCTGGTACGTGTCCATCTGCGCCTGATGGCGCTGGAGAAAGAAAAGACTGAAGATACCAGCTAATTGATCCCTGCACTGCTCCCGGAGAGGAGGTGCTAAATGAATTCATCCACATAGCCACACCTTTTGATACCGATATCAACCTGTAGATCATACGGAGACGACAGAAATGAATCAAGACAACCAACTAGAAACTATACCTCGAATTCCAGGTGCAGCGTACATCCGCTACTCGTCGGAGATGCAAAACGACTCATTTAGCCTGGATGCGCAGTTGCGCCAGATAAAACTGCGTGCAGAAATGGATGGGGTAAGTATCATCCAGATATTTTCCGATCCGGCTACCTCTGCTTACAGTAAAAAACAACGCCCGGGTATCAAGGAAATGCTCGAATCAGGTAAAAAGGGGGAGTTCTATATCTTGTATATTCACAAAGTCGATCGTCTGGCGCGCCGGTTGGAGTGGGCGCTTGAGATCGTCCGCGAGCTCCAATCCCTTGATATCACGCTTAAGGCGGTCGAACTAAATTTCGACCTCAGCACGCCCGAGGGAAAGTTGTTTTTTCACTTGCTGTCTTCCTTAGGTGAGTTCTATTCGAATAATCTCAGTAACGAGACGCTCAAGGGTAAGCGCGAATGCACCAGCCAGGGGTATCACAATGGTTCGGTAACCTGGGGATACTTTAGTGAAAAACAAGGTAACCACAAGATGGCTTTCAAGGATCCAGAGACCGCACTGATTGTAAATTCCATGTTTGAACGTTATGCCACCGGTTTGTATTCCGACCGGCAAATCGCTGATTGGCTCAACATACAAGGGCATCGGACCCTGAACGGAAGATTGTTCAGCAAGGATAGCGTCAGGGAAATTCTGCAAAATCCATTTTATTAGGGTTATGTGCGTTACAGGGGGACTTTTCAGAGGGGGAGACCTTATCGCGGAGTTCCCGGGCAAATCGTCAAGGGTGTACATGAACCAATTTTAAATGAGGAGCTGTGGGCATTGTGCCAGGCTGTGAGGGCTAATCGAAGACGAGTGGCAAAAACCCGCCAAATCACACGCGGGTTCTACCTGGTGAATGGCATCGTCAAGTGCCTTTTTGTGGGCGAAACTTAAGGGCACAGAGTTCGCCCGAGATACCCTACTATAGAGAATCTTCGCGGGAGAATGGTTTTGACGATTATCCATTCCTCGGAAGGAGCATCCGGGCAGATCTGGTAGATCAACAGGTTGAGAAGCTTATTCTGGCACTGAAGTTGCCGGGTGATTGGGAATCAGCCATAGAAATGATCGTTCGATCAGCGCAAAACCAAGCAGGTTTCGACATTAAGGCTGAAAGAAAGCGGTTACGTGAGGAGTTGCGTGAATTGCGGGAAATGAAGCGCCGCCATTTGTACGCAGGCGAAGAGCACGTGTTTTGGCACGAGGTCGAAATGATCCAGGAGAGATTAGCGGCCCTGAAGTATGAACCTTCGGTAAATGTAAATTCCTCAGTAGAAACCCTGCTGACGATCCCTTTCGCCTGGACGCATGCGACCCAAGAGGAGCGTAGAGATCTGGTCAAAATTCTTTTTGAGGAAGTTGGATGTGATTTGGATGCCCAAAAGATCGTATGGGTGAAACCCCAGGTTGGGTATGAAATTCTGTTTCAGGTGATAGAAGGGCTGTCCATCATGGGAAACAACCGGTTTGACATAAAGGACATTTAAGAACCAGTGTCTCGATTGTCACACAAACGCTTGACCCCTGTTAGAGGAGGCGTTAGAATGCAAATCAGCGCATTTAAAGAACAAAATCGCCCAGCTGACACTGAGCGACTTCATGTGTGTTCATCACACGCAGCGTAAATCCGTTCTGCACATTATCAGTCTCACAGACCAAGAGCCGGTTTGGCTTTGAACTGGAAGGGGGATTTACGCTCAGCGGTCCCGACGGGATTTGAACCCGCGATCTCCGCCTTGACAGGGCGGCATGTTAAACCAAGCTACACCACGGGACCTTTATTTTCCGGCTTTTGCCAGAGCGCACAGAGTCTACCATACGCATATAGCGGCGTCAAGGTTTTACCCATCGCCCTGGCCGGAAGGTCTCTCCCTGGCTGGCATCTATCTTGCTCCAGAATCGTCTTAAGTTAGAGTGTTCTCTATCAGGAGTATGCGCCCGCGGTTTATACACCCGAATCGCGCAGGGTGAATACGAAATTGTCATTGAAATGATGTACCCTCTTTGGCTTTCTTTTTTATACTCTGGTTAGACGCTCGCCTTGGTGCTCCGCCTGGCTGGTATTGTTGTGTAACACAAAACAGGAACAGGCGTTTTGGTAAGCGTATTCAAACCGGTTTTATGAACCAATGATTGGTTCGGATATTCCGCCAAAAGCTTGACCTGAGTGGGGATGGCTTTGTTGGCACTTAAGGCAGGAACGAAGGTGCAGGAACATCGTAGCAAACAACTCTGCCAGGGGGGACAGGTATGCTGAATATCTGCCGCCACTGTGGATTCCAGAATCCTGCAGACGTCCTTACCTGTCTGCGTTGTGGTACGCTGGTCGGTCAATCCTGCGATCAGTGTGGCTCTCTGATTCCTAGTGGAAATCGTTTCTGCGGACAATGTGGCGCCCGGGTTGAATATTTAGAAAGTCCAGCCCCCTTCCCTACCCCTGCACAATCCAATCCCAACTTACAGGAAAGGATGTTGCGGGATTTGCGCGCCCGTATGCCTACCGCTCTGGTGGACAAAATCGCCCAGGCGACCAGCGATCTTAGCGGGCAACGCCGGGAGGTGACGGTCGTATTCGTCGATATCGTTAATTTCAGCGCGGCTTCGCAGACGATCGATAACGAGGATCTGTACCTGGCGGTTGACGAAATTATGAACCTGCTGGCCGACCTGGTTTACAAATACGAAGGCACAATCGATAAGTTCACTGGCGACGGATTGATGGCCTTGTTTGGCATCCCCCTCAACCATGAAAATGACCCGGAACGCGCCGTACGCGCTGCACTGGAGATGAAACAGTCTATGGCGCGCTGGCAGGCACATTTGCATGAAAATTACAATTTTGATTTCCAGATACGAATCGGGATCAATACCGGAACTGTCGTCGCCGGGCACCTGGGCAGCCAGCAACACCTGGAATATACCGTGATTGGCGACACGGTGAATCTGGCTTCCCGCCTGGTTCACTCGGCCGAACCCGGCATGGTACTGGTCAGTTTTAGCACCTACCAGCGATCCAGGCCAATTTTTGAATATATCGCTGCCCCAACTATTAAAGTCGATGACCGTGGAGCAATCCAGGCATACCAGCCGGTGGATGTACATCTGAAGCCGGGTGAGTTGCGCGGCGTTCCTGGTTTTTGGGCTCCGATGATCGGTCGTTCCAAACACATCACCGATCTTCTGGAAGCTTACCAGCAGGTGAAATCGGGACACGAAAGTCGCATCGTTCTGTGCAGTGGCGAAGCCGGAATTGGCAAATCGCGCCTGATTGGCGAATTTCGCAAATCCCTGAATGGTGAAAAGGTGCGTTTTTATCAGGGAACCTGTGCAGCGTATATGCGCATCACCCCCTACCGGGTTGTGGCGGATGTCCTGCGCACCATGATTGGTGTTTCTGAAGTAGATGATGAACGCATCCAGATTGAAGCGTTAGGTAGATATGTGCGCCATCTGGGTTTGGAAGAAGACAGCGTCCTTCCCTATCTGTTGCATGCACTCGGATTGTGGGAATCCGACCCGCTGCTGGAGATGCGCTTTAAGTTACTCGAACCGAATATGCTGCAAAAACAAACCCACCTGGCTTTACGCAGCCTGCTCACCGCTGAAGCCAGGCAATCTCCGACCGTGCTGGTTTTCGATGATTTGCATTGGGTAGATCAGGCTTCCCGCCAGTTCCTGGAATACTTCTGCCAGGCGCTGGATGGCAACGAGATGCTTCTCGTGTTGATCTCGCGCGATTTTGAGAACTTTGAACACGTGCAGGATATTTACGCTGCAGCCCATAAACACGTGCACAAGCCAGTTGAAATCCGCATTCAACCGCTTACTCAATCCGAGTCTCACCAGCTGGTGGAAATGTTTATCTCGGAATCCAACCCCGCGGCCAATAAGCTGAAAAACCTGATCTCCAATCGCTCGGGGGGGAATCCCTATTACGCAGAGGAACTGTTGCGGGTCTTGATTGACCATGGAAAACTGGTCCAGCAAAACGAGCAATGGGTTCTGGCTGGCGCGGCGGATGATGTTCTGGGCGAGGTGCCCGGCACATTGCAGGATATTATTCTGGCGCGCTTTGATCGTCTGGAGGAAAACAAAGCCCGCCTCTTGCAACAGGCGGCCATTCTGGGACAATCGTTTGCCACCAGCCTGCTGGCAAGTATCAGCAATATCCCGGCAGAGTTAATGCAGTCGATATTACACGAGCTGGAGGAACGCGATTTTCTTATCCACACCCAGTTCGTGAATGAGGATGGCTATCTATTCAAGCATCCCTTATTGCAAGAGACGATTTATAACACCCTGTTAAAACGGGATTTGCGAAAATACCACACCCAGATTGCCCAGGCGATTGAAACCGGCCGGCACTGGTTACCCGGAGAGCGCAACGAAGTGCTTGCGCATCATTTCGCAGCCAGCACAACCCCCCAACGCGCCATCCCCTACCTGCTGGCGTCAGCGGAAAAAGCCTCCTATCAGTTTGCCAATGAATCGGTGGTGCAACTCTACCGGCAGGCGCTCGATTTGATGGCGACAACCACGGGGATTTCAAAGATCCAAAAAGATCGTACGATTGTCGGCCTGGCTCAAGCACTGAAATTCAGCGGCGAGTTTGAAGAAGCGATCGAATTGTTGAACACAGTGGTGGTAACCGATTCATCCACCGAAGAACACATCCAGGATGCAGAGCGAACGCAATTGCGAGTAGAGGGGCTGCGCGAGCTGGCAGATATCCGCGCACGCGAAGGCAATCTGGATTATGCGGTCGACCTGCTCAACCAGGGGTTGGAATTATTGGGAGAAGCCGGTCGGGATGCCTTCTCAACCCTGTGGCGAAAATTGGTGGACCGGCTGGCCTGGGTATATTTCCGCCAGGGCAAATTAGAAGAAGCACAAAACCTGGCCAATCTGGGGCTGAAAAATATTTCCATCGGAGAAAAACAGGATCCGATCACGCTGGCGTCGCTTTACAACACCCTGGGCGGCATCTATTGGACGCGTTCGCTTCACGAGGAAGCGATAGCCAGTGTGGAGCGCAGTCTGGCGATATATCGCGAGCTCAATTACCAGTGGGGCGTCGCTATTTCACTGACCAACCTGGGCGTATTGCACTATTCGCTGGGAAAATGGAATGAGGCCATTCAACACCTGGAACAGGCTGACAAAATGCGCAGTGAATATGGTTACGACCCGGAGCGCCCCATCGTATTGAAGAACCTGGGTGAGTTGTTAATCTCTCTGGGTGATTTTGATCGGGCGGAAAATAGATTGAAAATCAGCCGCGAGATCAGTCAACGGCTGGGGATGGATATTTATAAAATCTATGCAGAATTAGGACTATGTCGTCTGAATATTTATCGGGAAAATTATCCACACGCTGAACACCATTTGAATAACGCAAAGAGTTTATTAACCCCATTGGATATCATCAGCGAGCGCGGCGCGCAATTTTTTAACCTTAAGGCATATCTTGAATATTATGAAAAAAACTATCAAGAAGCAAAATTGTCAGCCGAAAGAGCGATGGATATTGCCGAACAGGTTGGACATATACCTGACAAAATTGAAGCACAAAAGATATTGGGCATGATTAAGATGGAGTTAAGACAATTCGAAGAGGCTGAAACACATTTTCAAGAGTCGATTGAAATTTCGAGAACTCACGGCGAAGAATTTGATGTGGCAAAATCACTCTTTGAATTAGGTAAACTCTATCTCGTCTGGGGTGCGGAAGACCCACAGCACATGTCGAAATGTCGCGATCAGGCAGAGTGGACGCTAGACGCCGCGATTAAGTACTTCCAGTCTCTGGGTGCACGTTACCATTTGAGGTTAGCAACGGAAGTCAGGATGCAATTATCCGCCTGATTGGGAGAGGGCAAAAAAGCGTTTCTTAGCAAATATCAATCCGGAAAGGTTAATTAGCGCCGGGTAAGGTAACGGTAATTATATTGACAATCTATTGCCAGCCTGTATCGGTTAAACTAGGTACAGGAATTTATACAGCGGCATGAATATGGATATCGCACCCACCCCGCCGGGAACCGGCTCATTACGCCCCCTCGAGATTGCCGACACCACGCACACTGACTTTCGCCTGGCTGACGGGGTGGATGCGCGCCAGCAACTGGTCGCCATTCTCGGACGGGCTAACGCAATTGCCAACGCGGCCAGCTTACAGGATTTCCTGACCGGGATGCTGGATCTGCTGGCAGAAATTACCGGCGCGGATACCGTCATTTATTACCGGCTGGATCACGGTACGGACGAACTGGTGATCTCCGTTGCCCGTGGGGATGA
>JAGUYX010000012.1 GCA_020061145.1 Anaerolineales bacterium
ATGGATGGTGGGTTTCCGGGGAAATTATGGCATCGAAGCTGCCAGGGTATTGTCCGACGATAATCCTGCGCTGACCGTATTCACCCACCCTACCCGACTGAAGGATCCCTATGATGATTGGGCTTCGTCAGGCGGGTGTCGTTCTAGGGATCCTTCGCGCAGCCAAACGACGGCTGGCTCAGGAGGACAGGCTGTCGCTACCCCTCACCCAAACCGCCGGGTTGTCATCCGAAGGAGCATCAATGGCGACGAAGGGGCGGGTTATACCCTGGCCGGCCGTTCGGTGACCACCGCTGACGCTTCGATCTCCACCAGTAATTCGGGGCTGATCAACCGGCTGACCTCGATCAAAGTCGCCACCGGGCGGATTTTACCGAATACCTCCCCGTGCGCCCGGGCTACTTCTTCCCAGCGCGCCATGTCGGTCACATACATGCGCGTGCGGATCACGTCTTCCAGGCGCGCCCCGGCTTCGATCAGGGCGCGTTCGATCCGGGTAAAAATATACATCGCCTGTAAATACGGGCTGGCGCCGCCAAACAACTGCCCCTTATCATCCACCGCGGTGGTGCCGGCGACCTCCACCTGATTGCCGATACGCACGGCGCGTGAATAGCCCGCCAGCGCTTCCCAGCGCGTGCCGGATGAAATATTTTTTCGTTCCATGGATTTCCTCCAGTTCTCTTCGCACCTACAAATCGAGCCGCATCACCAGTTCGCCTTCGTCTTCCTCGCCGGTGTAGCGGAAGCCTAAACGCTCGTAAAATGGGCAGGGACCGCCGGCTTCCGGGACGCAACTGACGCCCAGGGTTTTGGCGCCGGGGCGGCTGCGCACATGCTCCACCAGCAGCTCCATCGCCCGCCAGCCATACCCCAACCCCTGAAAGCGCGCATCGATCATAAAACGCCACAGGAAATATTCCGCTTTCTGGGGGTCATCGTACAGCATCAAAAAGCCAACCGGGGTTTCGCCGGCGTAGATCGCCCGGAACCAGGCATGTTCCCGGTCGAAATACGCCTGGGCAATCGAGATGGCGTTCGGGGCGACGAATTTCTCCTGCTCCGGGGTGACCTGCAAACGCATGATCTGGCGGGCAGTCTCACGGGTTACTTCACGCAGGTTGACCGGCAGGTCACGGGTCAATCGGTGGGTCTCAAGGCCGGCGGGATCGGTTTGCCCGGCCATCTAGTCTCCTCCGGAGCGCATTGTTTCCGGCATCTGCACACAGACCGCCCGGCCGCGCACGGTGATCTCGCCCTCCACCTGGATCCAGGTTTCCACCACCACCTTACGCCCTTTGATTTCCACCGCCCGGCCGCGCACTTCCAAAGCAGGCCCCAGGGGGGTGGGTTTCAGAAAGTCCACCTGCAGGGAAGCGGTGACATAACGTAAGGCGGGTTGGCTGTCCATCGGGCGTCCCTCCAGGCGGTAGGCGGCGGCTGCCGCGGTGCCGGTGGAGTGGCAATCGATCAGCGAAGCCAGCAAACCGCCATACACATACCCGGGAATGGCGGTATGCTGCGGGTAGGGAGTGAACCAGCACACGCTATCGTCGCTGTCCTCGGCCCAGTAGCTTTTAAAGTGGTAGCCCTGCGGGTTGAGTCTGCCGCAGCCGTAACAATGGGCGGTGTCTTCCGGGTAATAATCCTGAAATGCCGGTTCGGTCATTTTGCTCTCTTTCTGTTGGGGGTGGTTCCGGCTCAGGCGCGGTTTTGTTCCTGAGATTCATGCCGGTGGTGGATATCCGGCCAGTGGGGGTGGCGGTGCTGGATTGGGGGGTGCTGGTGAGGATGGTTGTGGAGGTGCATGATCCCGGCTGCGACCTCCTGCGGGTGGGTATGGTCGTGATGATCATCGCCGTGAGCGTGCCAGTGCTCGTGATACAAGGGCTCATGCAGGTGGGCATGTTCGTGCTCCTCCCGGCTGAGAAAAAGCACCCCGCTGAAAGCCAGGATGCCTGCCAGGGCGAGCTGGAAGGTAAACGCCTCGCCGAGGAAAAAAACGGCGAGAAACAATCCATACAGCGGAGCGCTGGCGAACACCAACTGGCTGCGCGTGGCACCCAGGCGTTGAGCGGCGCTGATATACAGCACCAGGCTGGCGCCATACGAAAACACGCCAATGACCAGCGCCTGGAGCAGGGTGGTCCCCCCGGCCTGCAGAGGGGCGGTGAGTAAGCCGAGGGTGAGGCTGGTGAGACCGGCGATCAAGCCTTTCCAGAAGGTGGATAATGCCGGGGTGATGCCGTCGATCAGGGCGGTGAGGTGGTTATCCAGGCCCCAGCATAAACAGGCCAGCGCTACCAGGGCGATTGCCAGCCAGCCCGCCGCACCGCTCTGGTAGCTGAGCATCAGACTGGCAAACAGGGTGAGCCCGGCGCCCAACCAGCCGCGTTTGCCCAGGTGATCGCGAAAAATCAACGCGCCGAGCAAGACGGTGAAGACCAGCTCCAGGTTGAGCCACAGGGAGACCGAAGCGGCATCCACCAGGCGCAGCCCGGAAAGCAGGAGCACCGGACCCAGAATACCGCCAAACAGGATGGCGCCCGCCAGCCGCAGCAGCGTGCGGCGATCCATGTGGGTGGGTAATTTAAATTGGCGTTCGTGGTAGAGCAGGGGGAGGACACCAATAGCCGCACCCAGGTAGAGAAAACCAGCGAGCTGGAGCGAGCTTAATTCCCCCAACAGGGGTTTGGAGAGCGGTGTGGCCGCGCCAAACAGCATGGCAGACAGGAGTGCGATGAAAAATGGGGTTCTGGACATGGTTGAATTGTAGAGAAAGGGGGGAATTCTGTCAATGCGAGTTCCCTGCTATAATTTTATTTATTTATGCCTGCAGGCTGCCCCGCTCAGGGGCAGATCTTTACCAGGAAGCGAAAACCGGCCTTGGAAACCCTGAGGTTTATCTCAATCCAGGCGCCCAACCAGGATGGGATGGTGGCGGAGTTATCGGCGTACCTGGGCAATGCCCTGGGATTGCCGGTGGAACTCGTCCCGGCGCGCACCTGGCAGGAGCGTGAACGCCTGCTGGACGCCGGTATGGCCCAGGTTGGCTGGATTTGCGGGCTGTCGTACATCTGGAAAGCGGCGCGGGTGCCCAGACAGATTGAACTGCTGGCTGCGCCGGTGCATGCCGCCAGTCGCTACATTGGGCAGGCGATCTATTTTTCGGATGTGATTGTGCGCGCAGACTCCGCCTGCCAGGTTTTCGAAGACCTGCGCGGCGCCGTCTGGGCGTATAACGAACCCAATTCCCACTCCGGGTACAACCTGTGCCGCGCCATGCTCGCCCAGAAGGGTTTGGCGCAGGGGTTCTTCGCGCAGGTGGTGGCTGCCGGTTCACACCAAAAAGCACTGAAAATGGTGCTGGAGGGGCAGATCAACGCTGCGGCGATCGACAGCACGGTGCTGGAGATCGAGCTCGAAAGGTACCCGTGGCTGCAGGAAAAAATCCGGGTGATCGAAACCTGGGGTCCCAGCCCGGCGCCGCCGTTTGTGGTGCGCCTGGAGGTGCCGGACAGCCTGCGCCAGGAAATGCAGGATGTCCTGCTGGGCATGGCGCTGGAGGAAAACGGACAGGCGGTGCTCAGCCGGCATCACCTGCGCGGGTTTGCCCGGGTTACTGACGGCGATTATGACCCGATCCGGCTGATGGAAAAGCAGGCGAGGAGGGTGAGTTGGTGAGCCATGCCGAGTAATGTAAGCCTGACCGAAGATTACCTGGTCCGCCAGATCAATATTTACCTGGCGGCGATCGGGCGGATTTTGGGGTTCAAGACTGCCTATATGTACCTGGAAGCGAAGCAGGCGATCGACGAAGCGCTGGAAGAAATTTTCGGCTTGCCGGCGAACCTGGTGAGGGAGATGGATGACCCCGCCCTGTTGAATGCCGTTACCTATGCGGGTGTGATGAACCTGGACAAAATCCAGGCGGCGGCGGAGGTCTTTCGCCTGGAAGGTGAATTGGCGGAGATGCGCGGCCAACCCGGGCAGGCAATTTTCAGCTTCCAACGGGCGTTGAACTTTTTCCTGGACGCCGCTTTGAACGGCGGCGCCTGGAACCTGCCCTTCCCGGAAGAGCAAATCCAGATGCTGGCGCGGCGGCTATCCGGGGAGAAGCTGGAACCAGAAATCCTGTATGGGTTATACCTGTTTGCGCGCCAGCAGGGATTATGGAAGCTGGCTGAAGAATGGCTGCAGCGGATGGAAGCTGAACCGGATTTGCAGGAAGAAGCCGGGCGGTTACGCCAGGAATTTTCTGCGGACTTATTACGCCAGCCGGATGAAACCCTGGCAAAAGCCGGCTACCAGCGCGCCGATTTGCAGGAGAGAATCGCCGCGGAGACGCATCCAGGAGAGAATTCGGGGGAAAGCTGAGGGGATTACCGGTTATTCCAGACTTCAAAGGAGCGTAAAATCTGGCGCACCTCGCCCAGGATCAGGTCGTTGATCGGTTCGTCGGAGTGCAGGCTGAGCAACTGGATGACGTATTCGTTTTCCCCGCCGTCCAGGGGGTTATCCGGCGTGCCATAGCTGACTGCCAGGACCTGCTCGCTCACCAGATGTTGTTGCTCCAGCACCGGTTTTTGGAAGAAAAGCAGCTCTGCGCCGGGGATGACCGCGCCTTCATACGGCAGGTCTGCGGAAAAATTTACCGCTTCACCGGCGCGGCGCACCTGGATGAGCAGCTCCAGGCCGTTACGGGTCAAACGGATGAGGTGCGGGTTTTCTTCCCAGCGCCACGTATCCGGAAAACGAAATCCCAGGCGATATTCGGGGCTGGTAAAGGTCGCCCAACCGGGGAAGGGGTCTGCGCCTTTGACTACGGGTGTGACGGGGGGTAAGCTCTCTTTGGTGGGGAAGGGGGTAACGTTCGGGGTTGTGGGGCCGGGCCGCGCCTGGCTGGCGCAGGCGCCATCCATCACGCTGCTGGCGGAGCAGGAGGTGCCATCGGGGAAGCGGCAGACCGCAAAAGACCCGCCGCCGTATTCGATGACGCTTTGGGGGTCGCCGCCCAACGCCAGGCAGGCCGAAACGAATTCCGGCGCCAGGGGGGCAGGGGTGGGCGCTCCGGGTGCGCAGGCGGAGGAAAGCCAGATCAATAGAGGCAAAACCAGCCACAAAGGATGGGGGCCGCGCATCATCACCTCGGTATTATGCGAAAGTTTAAATACCTGGAAATTATACTCCCCTGCCGCCTCACCCAGCCCTCTCCATGCCAAAAAGCGGTGTGGGAACGAAAGGACAAACGCAGTCATCTGGAGTGCCCGAGCTGCGCTGAGGCTTGCTTGCGCGTTTTTGTTTGCCGGCGAAATTTCAAGCGCTGAAGCAA
>JAGUYX010000004.1 GCA_020061145.1 Anaerolineales bacterium
AAAAGTTCATTTACCCCACCGCCGAGCTGGATAAAAGTTCGGTCGCAGACAGCGCTTTACCCTTCGGAGCCGCGAAACGCACCACCAGGCGCCGCCCGGGGGCGAAACAGGGGCAGCCGGCATGAGCGCCAGCCTGGCCGACCTGCGCGCCCGCCTGGCGCAAACCCTGATGGATAGCGGTTATGCCATCTGGGCCAGCGCCGATCTGGACGAAGCCCTGCGCCAGGCGCTGCACGATCTCTCCAACGCCAGTCCCAACCGCCGGCAGGCCACGTTGACCCTGACGGAGGCCACCCGGGAAATCACCCTGGACTCGCTGGCGGGTTTGCTCGAAGTTTTGGCGGTGCACTGGCCCTACGACGAATCCGCCGGTACCTGGCCACCCAACCGGGTGCGCGGCTGGCGGTTGATCCGGCTGGATGGCGCGCCTGTGCTGCAACTGACCGTTTACGAAGCTCCGCAGCCCCAGGCTGGGGAAAAGCTGCGCCTGGGGTACACCACCCTGCACACCCTGAATGGCCTGGATGGGGAGACGCTCACCAGCCTGAGCCCGGAGCTGGAAACCCTGCTGGTCACCGGGGCGGCGGGCAAGGCCGCCCAGCACCGCTCCGCCGACCTGATGGAGACCGATAATGTCGACCTGTACGCGGTGGGCCTGCTGGCGAACTGGGGCAAGCTGAAGCTGAAGGAATTTCACTATCACCTGGACCAATTACGCCGCAGCCAGAGCCGCCAGGGCGTCCCCTGGGAATCCGGCTGGCGGTTGGACGAGTGGGATCTGCGTACCTGAATGGAAAGGAGAACAAGCATGAGCATCCTGGGTCTGGATCTTTCACACTGGCGCACGGTGCGCAGCTTTACCCAGATGGCTGCCGCCGGGGTAAAGTTCGTCTACGTCAAAGCCAGTGGAAGCAGCGGCTTTGCCGACCCGACTTTTGTGAACAACTGGCATGGGCTGGCGAACGCCGGCATCCTGCGGGGGGCTTACCATACTTATCTGCCCGGGCAGGATCCGGCCGGGCAGGCCCTGTTTTATTCCCGCGTCGTGCAGGCGGCAGACCAGGAGTTACCCGCGCACCTGGCCGGGGGAGTTTTGCCGCCTGCAGTGGAATTCGGGGAGGGAAGCGCCAGCCCGCTGGTGTTTCGCCAGTTCCTGAAGCATGTCGAGCGCCTGTTTGGCTGCCGCCCGTTGATTTTCACCTCCCGGCGCGGCTGGTTCAAGCCGCACCCGGCCTGGAGCGGAGAATACGGCCTGTGGGTGGCGTCCTGGCACAGTGAAAAGCCGCGGCTGCCCGGCGGCTGGTCGACCTGGGTTTTTCACCAGTACACCAACTTCGCCGATGGGCGCAAATATGGGTTGGAGCAGCGCTGCGTGGGCGCCAACATCTTTAATGGCGACCTGGCGCAGTTACAGGCGCTGTCCATTGGCTGTCTGGCAGGCAGGGTGGGCGATGTCCTGGCTACAGAATGAACCCGACTTTGAGCTTCCGCCCCGCCAGGAAAGACTGCCGGACGAGCTTTTCCTGCTCGGGCAAGCCGCCGACCGGAGTTTTCTGCCCTTCCAGGTGGACGCCGACGACCGGCTGGTGGTGGACGTGGCCGGCCCGCGCTATCGTTCAGCGATTGGGCCCAACTACATCTCCACCAACCTGAGCCTGATCGAAGGCGAAGCGGTGCAGGTTGTGGAGCTGAATGTCGCCAACCGCGGCAATGCCAGCGTGCGGCTGACGCTGTACTGGTCGCCCTCCCTGGCGGAGTGTCGCAGCGGCAACGTTCTGTTGATCGCCAACCTGCCGGCGAAGAGCGTCTATACCTGGCAGGGGATCATCGATTGCGGCTTATATCACCTGTATGGGGTCGCAAGCGCCGATAACAGCCTGCATTTGATCCGCACCACGACCGCCGGATTGGATCAGGTGCGCACATGAGCCGCTTCTTCAGCAAGTTACTCACCCGGCGGGAAACCGGCGGCGACCGCACCCTGGCGGTTTCCCGGCTGAGCCATAAGGTGGGGCGGATGCAGGTTTTCCCCGTGCCGTTGCGACAATACAATGTGGTGCTGGAATTGCCCACCAGCCTGGGGATGATGTGGGGCGCCGAAAGCGCCGGTCCGCAGATGTTGCGCCGCCTGCATGTGTGCAACGCCACTGCCAGCCAGGCGACCATCCGCCTGGCGGTAATGACCACGCCTAGCGGTTCGCCTGCGGCGGGGAACACCTTCCTGTTGTGGGACGTCCCTGTGGCGGCGGGGACGATGTTCGACTGGCAGGGGCAGGTGCCCTTCATCGGGCGCTGGCTGTACGGGTCGTCCTCCGTGGCGGGCTGCAGCCTGTACCTGGGCTGGGAGTACCTGACGCCGTGAGCGTGAGGCTGTAAGCGTGAGGCCGTGAGCGTGAGGCTGTAAGCGTGAGGCCGTGAGCGTTGACTTTTGACGGAATTTGTGATAAATTGTCCGGCGTTGTGGCAACACGCGGGGGCCGGGACACCCGGAATCACTGCGCCATGCCAACCATTTTCACCATGTAGAAAGGGAGTATCTGAGAAATGGCAGAGCGTCAGATTGGCACTGTCAAGTGGTTTAACGCCTCCAAAGGTTATGGCTTTATTTCCAGCGATGACGGCCAGGAGTACTTCGTGCACTACTCGGAGATTAACGCCGACGGATACCGCACGCTGAAGGAAGGTCAGAAAGTGGAATTTGTCGCTTTCCAGGGTGACAAAGGTCTGCAGGCGCACAGTGTGAGCGTTGTTCCCTGAACAGTACCAGAAACGAAGAAAAATCGCCCCGGGTGGAAGACCATCCGGGGCGAACTGGTTAAAGAGGATGGAAAATATCAACCGGCTGGCTGCAGGGCAGTTTCCGCCAGGGCGATCGCGCCCAGCACGCCGGTATTGCTCCCCAGGGCGGGGGGCACTATCAGGCGGTTGATTTCGTGTAGTAATACAGGAATCTGCAGGTAGCCGTTCAGCAGGCGCAGCAATTCATCCCGCACCATGGGCAGCAGGTGAGGTTGCTGCATCACCCCGCCGCCGAGGATCACTCGCTGCGGGGAAAGGATGGTGAACAGCGCTTCCAGGCCGAGGGCGAGGTAATGGGCTTCCAGTGCCCAGGCGGGATGTTCGGGGGGTAATTCCTGGCCTTTTCGCCCCCATCGGCCTTCCAGCGCCGGCCCGGCAGCCAGCCCTTCCAGGCAGTCGCCATGGAAGGGGCAGAACCCGGGGTAAGGGTCGCGCTGGCGATCATGGGGGATGAGGATATGGCCCATTTCGGGATGCATCAGCCCGTGGAGCAGGCGCCTGTTGGCGAAAGCCCCGCCGCCGATGCCGGTGCCTACCGTCATGTAGACAAAGGTTTCCAACCCCTGGGCGGCGCCCCAGCGGTATTCTCCCAGGGCGGCGGCGTTGACGTCGGTATCGAAGGCGACCGGGATGTTCAGCGCCTGGCGCAACGGGCCGGCGAGGTCGGTATTCGACCAGCCGGGTTTGGGGGTTTTGGTAATGTAACCGTAGGTGGGTGAGGCGGGGTGCGGGTCGAGCGGGCCAAACGAGCCGATGCCCAGGGCGTCGAGGGGATGCGGCTGGTTGCGGAAGAAATCGACGGTGCGCTGGATGGTTTCGTTGGGGGTAGTGGTGGGGAATTGCTCGCGCAGCAGGATTTCATCGGGTCCACGGGCGATCGCGCAGACGAATTTGGTCCCGCCGGCTTCCAGGCCTGCGTAGATGGGCATACCTGCCTCCAGGAGGGGATTGGATGATCTTATTGTAATTTATGCTGTCGGATTTCGGATTTGGGTTTTTGGGGATGCCCCTCACCCAAACCGCCTGGTTGTCA
>JAGUYX010000192.1 GCA_020061145.1 Anaerolineales bacterium
CCGCCCGCTTGCGCTCGGTGACATCCACCAGGCTGAGCACCACGCCGACCACCTCGCCGCGGCTCCCCATGACCGGTTGCAGGCTCCAGTCCCAATAAGTCGTGCCCCGTTCCGGGAATTCGGCATACTCAAAAGGTTTCTCTTTGACGGAATAGGGTTCGCCGGTCTCCACCACCTGCCTGAAGATGCCCTGGTTTTCTTCGTTGGGGAACAGGTCGAAGTGATTTTTACCAGTGTAGAATTCCACCGGGTGCCCACCGCTAATGGCGTAACTCTGGTTAACCTTCAGAAAGTTGAAATCGCGATCCATATAGGCAATCAGGGTATCGATACTGAGGAAAAATTTCTCCAGCAACTCATTGGTGTGCTTCAGGCGTTCTTCGCTGACCCTCAGGGCTTGCTCTGCGCGAGAACGGTTCTCCATCTGGCGTAAAATCGGCTTGAGTTGCAGGTAATACAGCGCCGGCAGGATGAGCACCAGCATGATCAAACCGTCCAGGATCGAAACGATCGTATAGTTCGGGATCGGCAGGTAATACAAGACGGTCATGGCAACAACTTCGGTCAAAAAGATCAAAGCTGCCAGAACGGCAATAAATTTCAGCGGGGAGGGGTTTCTGGCCGGCTGCAAAGATTCTGACCGGCGAAGGCGTAAATCCGGGAAGGTAGACATGTTTGCCCCTTCTTGCCCTGAATAATATTTAGTCACAGAGCAAAGGTGTGGGTAAAAAGCAGGCAGGCAGATCGCCGGCGGGTAACCCTGCCAACAACCCGCGGCACTCTATTAATGTTAGGTTAATTTTAGCACGAATGGAAGATTAATGAGGCGCCGGCGATACGGATGGCAAATGGTTGTTGGGGGTCCAGATGCGCCAGATAAGCTGGAAAGTGGTTGGGTAAAACTGATAGTGATACCGCGCGTAAGGTGGTCGCCTACAGGATTCGGCAGGAAAATCCAACATTAAGCCTCGCAGAAGCAACACAACAGGCTTTGGAGAGGGCTTATTCACCATGAGTTCAGAACCTGTGGATATCGTGGTTTTCCTCAAATTGGTGCTTGGAGCGCTTGAGACTGCGAGTGGATGCCAAGCTTTTCAAGAGCATCCACTACCTTCAACAAGGTTTCGAGGGTCTCATCCAATGTTATGATCCTTGAGATAGCGGCCCGTATACTTTAAGCGCCAGTTCTTTCCCCAAAAGGATATCTGCTAAGCGGCGACGTAATAACTGATCCGGCTCGTGTGGATAACGGGCTTTGAGACCCTGATATGCCGCCGTGCGTACTGCATGATTCAGACTTCCCATAAGGTAAGCTCTGCGCCATGTCGGCGCCTGGCGTATCAGCGCGATTTGGACAGCTTCGGCTTTGGGATGTGTGTCCGGAAAGTACGTTCCCATCTTGCCTCGGTAGAAACAGGGCACCTGACCTGTTGTTTTATTATAAATCTGTTTGCCCCGGATTATCGCCCATTCCTGCCACTTGATCTGCAACCGGGTTGGGAGAATTACCGGGGGGAGTACCTGGCAGGTTTATGCTTTCGACAACACCTACTGTCGTAACCCAGTATATTCCCTCGCAGCAGGGGAGTTCCGGGCTAATTAAATTCGTATTTAATTAGCCCAACCATGGCAACCGGTGGAAAACCTGGATCGCAACCTGAATCTTCCGCAGCGTGCGCCTGGCGCCGGGATGCAAACCGCTTTGGCAGCGCCGATTTTGCCGGCCCGGTTATCCGGCTGGCGGCTGCGCTTGCACCCCTGTGCCCCCAGCAGCGTTCAACGGCGGGGTTTCAGCTTCTTCAGCCCGGGCTTTACCTGTAATTCCCCGGCATTCGCCCCATCCGGTTGACAGACCGTATTTAATTTGATATAAATATGCAAGATATTTTGCCTGTCAGAATACTGGAGCAATAATGAGTGAGCAGATTTCCCTGAACGAGTGCCTGGCGGCTTACCTGAAAACCGTGGAAATGTCGCGCAGCGCCCGCACCGCCAAAATTTATGCCACCGCATTGCAGGCTTATTTCAGCCTGTTGAGCGCCCAGGGCGCCGACCTGGAGGCAGCCGGGCCGGAGGCGCTGGATCTGGAGGCTTTGAAAGCCTTTATCGATTTTCTCTCGCGGGAGTACAGCCCGGCAACCGAGCGCCTGTACCTGGTGGCGGTGCGCGGTTTTTATGAATTTCTGGAGGCGGAAGAATTTCTCAATCTCAACCAGGCCCGGCTGCATGCCGTCATCCGCCGCCGCGCCCGCCGGCGCACGCAAAAATTACCCCAGTTCCCCCAGGCTGAGATCGAGACTCTCCTGGAATTTGCCGAAGGCCTGGCGCTTGTTCCGGTGGAAGACGAAACTGAACGCCTGATCTGCCTGCGCGATCGCGCCTTTCTGATTACCCTGGCGGACACCGGTTTACGGGTGCACGAAGCCTGCAAAATGACCCGCGGCGAGCTGAACTGGCAGGAAGGCAAAGCGCTGGTGCTGGGCAAGGGCGGGCACGAGGCGCTGGTGCGTTTTTCGTCACGCGCCCTGCGCGCCCTGCGCGCCTATCTCGAAGCCCGCCGCCGGGTGGATGGCGCCGACTCCCGCCCGCTGAGCGCCCTGCCCCTATTTGCCCGCCACGACCGGGCTGCCGGAAAAAAAGTCAGGCCGATTTCCACGGTCACCGGGAGAAACATCGTCCGCCAGCGGGGACAACAGGCGTTGGGCGAACAGGCCGAAGGGCTGATCACCCCCCACACCCTGCGGCACTACTTTGTCACCACGGTGTTGCGCGGCACCGGCAACCTGCGCCTGGCGCAGGAGTTGGCCCGCCATCGCAGCATCACCTCCACCCAGATCTACGCCCACCTGGCGTCTGACGAGCTGGATCAGGGTTATTACGACGTATTTGAGTCGGGCGAATAGCCGGTGCGTCTTTCCCCCTCACCTCAGCCCGCCTGGAGCTCAGCAGCGATCCCCGCTGCGCCCATATTTCCAAAGTACAGCCCGGA
>JAGUYX010000051.1 GCA_020061145.1 Anaerolineales bacterium
AACCAGCTCAGCATGCTCCAGGCAATGGCGAACATGCCGGGTATCCGGGTCGGTCAATACCGGGTTTTCTCCCAGTATATACAGGGCGCGAATATTTCCATTTCCCGCGGCATCGATCAGCTCGGTAACGGTCTTACCGGGTTGCAGGGACAAATCCATTCCCCAGGCATGGCTGAATTTCTCTTGAAATTGCGGAATGTTGACGGCCTGATACCCGGGATACACATTTGGCAGGCCGCCCATATCACAGGCTCCCTGCACGTTATTCTGGCCGCGCAACGGGTTGACACCGCCGCCAGGTTTGCCGATGTTCCCCAGCAGCATCTGCAAGTTCGCCAGTGCAAGCACATTTGCCACGCCGGTGGTGTGTTGGGTGATACCCATTGCCCAAATTACCGCCGCGGGTTTGTGTGTACCTAAAATCTCCGCCGCCTGTTCAAGCTCTATGACAGATACGCCGGTGATCTGGCTGGTTACCTGGGGAGGGTAACGCTCCAGCAATTCCAGCAGGGCTTCGTAATTCTCGGTGCGCGATTGAATAAACCAGCGATCTTCCCAGCCGTTTTTCACGATCAGATGCATCAAACCGTTCAGGAGGGCAATATCTGTTCCAGGGTTTTGCCTTATATGTAACGTGGCGAATTCGACCAGGTCTATCCGGCGAGGGTCAGCCACGATCAGTGGCACTCCTCTTTGGCGAACAGCCTGGCGAAGTTTCGACCCAAATACAGGATGTTGTTCGGTGGTGTTCGAACCGATGACAAACAACGCCTGCGCCTGTTCGGCAACATCCGCCATGGTATTTGACATGGCGCCGGAGCCATAAGCAGTCGCCAGACCGGCGACGGTGGAAGAGTGTCAAAGACGGGCGCAGTGGTCGATGTTGTGGCTGTCCAGCACCTGGCGGGTGAATTTATTCATCAGGTAATTTTCTTCATTGGTGCATTTGGCTGAAGTGAGCACGCCAACTGCCTGACCCCCCGATGTATTCACGATTTCTGCCAGCCTGTGCGCGGCGATATCCAGCGCGGTATCCCAATCTACTTCGACCCAGTCACCGCGAGGTTCTCCGGCTGACCGCCGCTTGCCTTCCAGCAGATATCGACGGACACGCGGGGCTTTCAGGCGCTCCGGGTGATGGACAAACTGGTAGCCAAAACGGCCTTTTACGCATAAATGGCGCCCATTCACCGGCGCGTCGGGAAGCGAATCCACTCGAATGATACGATTATCCCGCACGTGCAAGGCGATCTGGCAGCCCACGCCACAATAAGCGCAGGTAGTCGCCACGATTTTTTCAGGCAATCCCTCATGGATGGAGGGTTTATACGCGAGCGCGCCTGTCGGGCAATAGGCAGCGCAAGCGCCGCAGGATTCGCAGCGCGCTTCGAGTAAGGGCGTTCCCGTGCCTGCCACGATCCGGCTCGCATGGCCTCTGCCATTAATTGTCCAGACCGACCTTCCCTGGATTTCCGCGCAGGCGCGCACACAGCGGGTACATAGAATACATTTATTCAAGTCCACCCAGATAAAGGGGTTGGGATCGCTATCGATGGCTAAGCGGGGCGACGCAGTTTCTTTGGGGTAAATCTCAACCTGATACTGGTTGGCCCAATAGATCAGCTCGTTCTGGTCGCCATCTCGTGTCCCTGTGGGGTATCCGGCATCGTAATATGAAGCCAGATAAAGTTTCAGCAAATCCTGGCGGTGCTTGTGTAGAGCAGGCGTATCCGTACGAATAACCTGTCCCTGGCGCACAGGTATCGAGCAGGCGGGTTGTAAACTTTTTTCCCCCTCCACTTCCACCAGACACATCCGGCAGCTACCTACAGGTGAGAGGTCTGGATGATGACATAAGGTGGGAATGACGATGCCCGCTTCTTTGGCTGCCAGATAGACTGTATTGCCGGCAGCAGTATGAACTGGATGACCGTCGATCACCAGGTTAACCTGCATAATAAGCCTCCCTGCTCGATGAACTTTCGACTAGATTTTACAGGGTCTCTGCTTAATGCGCATCTGTCCTTTGTCACTTTTTATCCAAAAACCGGGTATTTCATTCACCCGGCTTCTTGATTAACCATTCTCAGTTTATCTCACTGCAAATAACGATCGAACCAGCCCCGAATGTGACTCAAACGTACAATACGCCGGTCGGTACGCCCTCCACGAGATAAGCCATGGAATTCTTCGGGAAACCGCACAAATTCGGTATCGACGCCAAGCCGTTTTAATGCCACAAAAACCTGCTCGCCCTGTTCGATGGGGCAACGCATGTCATTTTCGCTGTGAATGACCAGTGTAGGGGTTTTTGCGCTGCCTATGTAGGCGATAGGCGAGTGTTTCCAGAATTTCTCCAGGTTTTGGAACGGCGCCTCATCGCCCATGATTTGCTGGAAAACCCAGTTACGATCACTGGAGCCCCACATGCTGATAAAGTTTGACACACACCGTTGGGTGACGGCCGCTTTGAATCGGTCTGTATGCCCGATGATCCACACCGTCATATAGCCTCCGTAGCTTCCGCCGGTGACACCCATACGCTGCGGATCGATATATGGCTTGGTAGCCAGGTAATCCGCCCAGGCCATGAGGTCGGCATAATCCGCGCCGCCCCAGCCTCCCCAGATTGCCCCGGCATGTTCTTCGCCATAACCTCGACCTCCGCGCGGGTTAGAAAAATAAACCACATACCCACCGGCAGCCAGGTAATAGAATTCATGCATGAAAAAGTTGCCATATTGGGTCAATGGGCCGCCATGGATCTCCATAATGGATGGATATTGCCTGCCGGGGTCGAAATTCGGTGGTTTGAGGATCCAACCCTGCAGCGAATTTCCTTCAAGACCGTTGAACCATACTTCCTCAATCTCACCCAGGTCGATTTCTTTCAGGAACGAATTCAGTGAAGTCAGTTGATTGGTTTGCCCGGTATGCAAATCTCTGGCGAAAATCTGGCAAGGATCGTCCATCCGCCCATAGGTGTATGCCAGGGTTTCCTGCTTTCGATCCAGCGAAAAATCAACAACCACACCCCCTTCAGGCAATATCGTTGTCAAATCTCCACTGCTAACCTCCACAGCCATCAGCAAAGTGCTGCCATGCAGGACTACCTGGAAATAAATCCGCTCACCGTCCACCGACCAGGTGGGCGGCATTTGTTCAGCTGCGCCGATATCATTAATCGTGGCGGCCTCCACATGCAGATCCAATCCTTCCAGTAAATCACGCGCCGGCACAGAGCCATCTACCGCAGCCAGCCAGAGATGAGTGTTTTTATACCAGTCGCCTTCTCCCGGCTTCATAAAAAAGGCCACCCATTTCCCATCGGGTGAAAAGCTGGGCAGGGATTTTGGCCCTATCGGCAATTCCAGCACATTTAGTTCGCCTGTATTTGCATTTACCAGGCAAATCTCTTCGCGGTCCGGGTGCTGATCCGGGTCGTCGCTGCGATTTGATACACAGGCGATTGTTTTGCCATCCGGAGACCAGGCTGGAGAGATTTCGTCAAACACCGGGTGATCGGTTAACTGGCGGGCTTCTCCGCTTGCCACATCGACAAGCCACAGATGTGTTCTTTCCCTGGGAAGATAGCCTACCCCATCATATTTGTAAAAAAGGCGGGTGTAATGGCGCGCGACCACACCCAGCTTCTTCTTTTGCTCATCCTGCTGGCGTTCGATTTCCTCAGCATCCAGCTTAATTACCGAGCAGGCGATTTGTTTCCCATCTGGCGACCAGGTGAAATCGTTGAGGTTGCCCTGGATTTCGGTTAATGGACGCGCTTCACCACCAGAAAATGGAATCAGGTACAGCCGCGCCGGCTTCTCAGGATTTTCTCGATTGGACAAGAACGCAATCTGGGCGCCATCAGGCGACCAACGAGGGAGTTTATCTACCTGATCGCCGAAAGTGAACTGTCGCGCCTCGCTGCCATCCGTAGAGGCCACCCACAGGTTGGTAAATTTCTTTTCCGTTTTTCTGTCCACACGTTGTTCTGCATAAATAACATGTTCGCCGTCTGGTGAAATCCGTACATTGGATATGGTGCGAAATTCATACAGATCTTCCGCGGTGATGGTGCGTTGTTGGCCAGCAGGCATAGGAACTCTCCTTGATTACCAGATCAAACATAACGGGCGCGTATTTCAGCGCTGACATAATCCAGTATGGCAACTGTCAGGGCAATAAACCAAACTGCCAGGCCGGCTGCCCGATAATCCAGCAGGCGGATCCATTGCGCCAGCAGGAAACCAATTCCGCCACCGCCCACAAAACCGATAATGGTGGACATACGGATATTGATATCCCAGCGATAAATGGTGAAGGAAACGAAAGGTGGAATCACCTGAGGCACCACAGCATACATCACCATCTGCAGCCAGTTAGCTCCGGTCGCCTGGATCGCTTCGATGGGGCCGGGATCGATCGATTCAATCGCTTCCGAATAGAGTTTACCCAGTGCAGCTGCGGAGTGCAGGGTCAACGCCAGGATGCCGGCATATGGACCGAGGCCGACGATAATTACGAAAATGATTGCCCAGATCAGGGGTTCGATCGAGCGGATGATGTTCAAAAGAGTACGGGTGAGGTAATAGAAAAATAGCGTAATCCGGTTTGCCGACATCAAATTGCGCGCCGCGAAAAAACTCAATGGCAGCGACAGGATGATGCCAAAAAAGGTAGCCATCATACCGATGAAGATGGTTTCTATCATCTTCTCGATTACCAGTGTCATTTCCTGGCTGATGACCGGATCCCCAACAGCAGCAACCTGACGCGCTTCGATTTTCCATATTTGTGCTTCTTCCCGGGCAGTCGGTGGGATTAATCGATAGGGGAAGATGACCTCAATTGAAAAAGTACCATCGTCTTCGGGGATCAGGCTAACGTATTCACCCTCTGCTCTTTGACGGAATTGATTTCCAATCGGGTCTCGCCACCAGAGTTCAACCAGTGTGTCTGGCGAGAAATTTCCACCTTCCAGGTGAATCAGTGTTCCCGGTGATCCATCCTGTTCTGATGGAACTCCACAGGTGGGGTCCGCAACCAACCAGGGTTCTTCAGGAAGTGGTTTTGCGGCCGGGAAAGGGGTATCGGTACAGGGAGATTGAATTTCAACAATTCCCGAAATCAATGTTTCTGGATAGGTAATTGCTCTGCTCCATGGCCAGAGAACACGCCCTAATGCGGGACCCGCTTCGTCGGCTTCGGTAACCAATCGCACCGGGTCGATCTGTCCGATCTGCCAGCCGAGCATAAAAAAGACCACCATAATCCAGAAGAATACACCGATCGGGTTTTTTGAATTATCCTTTGCCAATAAGGTAGCATCATATATTGACCAGATATAGAGAACCAGAACAGAAATTGCTATTACCAGGAGGTAAGGATCCAGGCGGAAGGATTTGATGATAATGTCCCATACTTCCGTATCGAAGCGGGCTGTTAATCTCATCCGCCAGGCTAATAAACCCAGTATGGTTACAAAGCTGGCCAGAATAGTCAACCCACGCCGGATGCGCCGCGCCAGCATTTGACCCGCGCCTGGAATAAGGATCGATGCGATAGCTGCGCCCCAGGCATCCACAAGGCTGGGTTTTCGTTCTTCATCCCGGTTAAAAGGTTTGGATGGAGCGAGAGGGGGTTTTTCAATCATGTTGCACTCCCGGTGGTGGTTTTCATTTCCCCTTGTAACCCGCTTCCCAATCTTTCTGCTTCTTCGCCATATATTTCTTTGAACTGCGCATCCGTCATCGCCAGCACATCTGCTTTGGTGCCCTGATAAACCAGGTTACCATCGCGTAAACCAATCACGCGGGAGGCATACCGCTGCACCAGATCCAGGTAGTGCAGGCTGCACAGGACAGTGATGCCATCCTGGCGGTTAAGTTTTTCCAGATGCTGCATGATGGAATGTGCCAGCACCGGATCCAGACTGGCAACCGGTTCATCTGCCAGAATCATTTTGGGATCCTGCATCAACGCCCGGGCGATGCCCACCCGCTGTTGCTGTCCACCGCTGAGCTCATCGGCGCGTTTATGGGCCTGATCCTCGATACCCAGACGTTGTAAGGCGCCACGCGCCTTCTGCATATCGGCCTGGCTGAAGCGTCCGGTCAGACTGCGCCATGTATTGGTGTAACCTAACCTTCCGGAGAGCACGTTGGTCATCACAGTGGAGCGTCTGACTAAATTGAATTGTTGGAAAACCATACCGATCTGCCGGCGGGCATTACGCAGCTCTTCACCCTCCAATTGAGCCAGGTCGATTCCATTCCACAGGATTTGTCCTTCGGTTGGGTCGATCAAGCGGTTAATACAGCGTAACAAGGTGGATTTTCCGGATCCACTCAGGCCGATGATGACTAAAAAATCGCCATCTTCAACCTCAAAACTGACATTTTTTAATGCAACCGTTCCATCATCATAGACTTTCGTAAGATTGCGAACTTGCAGCATCCAGCTAACTCCAAATCTAGGTCTAAAGAAAAAGCGGGAGGACGTTTGAGGCGGGTCCTCCCGCTTTGTTTATCTTGCGGGTAACTCAAGGATTATTGGAGGTCTTCGACGTTAACCCCGGCCGCATCCAACACCTGGCGGAAGGGATCGTAAAAGGTGTCGTCAACACGCTCCAGGCCGCCCCACTGATAAGCGATATCCAACGCTTCCAGGCCCGCTTCTGTCTGCGCAATGGCCAGCAAAGCATTGTTAATTTGATCGCGTAATTCGCGGGGGAAGCTGGGGGCATATTGGACGCCATCGTTGGGGATGTCGACGGATACTTCGATCACTTTGATCACATCCATCACATCCGGATAATCTTCTTCAATCGAAGCGCGTGCGTCCACAAAAGATGAACCGGCGTCACAATCCCCATTGTAAACACCAGCGACAGAAGCATCGTGGGAACCGGCATCTACGATCTGAGCCAGATCGGTGTCCGGATTGATTCCGGCGGCGCGCAGGGTGATGGACGGGATAATCCAACCGCTGGTGCTCAACGGATCGGGCCGGCAGAATGTTTTGCCCGCCAGATCAGCTATCGTATTGATGCCTGAATCAGCCCGCACAAAAATTTGTCCATTATAAGAAGTAGAACCGAAGCGGACCGACACCAGCTCGGCTTCTGCACATCCTCTTTCGGCAGCGAGGATGTAGGCAAAAGTGGCTAACGATCCCATCTGCGCCTGAGTTGGATCACTGCACATGGCTTCGATCACGCCGGCGTATTCGGTAGCAACCAGGGGTTCGATCACCAATCCGGTTTCTTCTCTAATCAAGGCGGTAACCTGTTCGAAACCGGAGACGACACGTTCAGTCTCGCCTGAGGGTACCACAGCCCAGATAATGGGGTTTTCTTCTGTGCCGAGTTCAGGCGCGGCTGGTTGGCAGGCTGTCAGAGCCAGGAGACTCAGGACGATCACTGCCAGGATAGTGAAGAGCACTGATTTTTTGGGCATTCTTCTCACCTCTTCTTGGAATTTGTTGGTAGCGCGGTCTGCGCCTTGATCATCTTATCCAGAATTTACATTCTTCGCAAGGTCAAAATTGACATGCAAAAGGGGAATCCTAATATTTTAATGTTTGTCGTTATCGAAAATCTCGCTATAGCCCCGGTCAAGCTCATCATCGCTCAGATGGGCGTAACGTTGGGTAACCGCAATATTCTGGTGGCGAGCCAGTTCTTGAGCTAATTTGAGGTTTCCCCCCGAGCCGCGTAAGACAGCAGTGACAAAATAATGCCGGAAAGAATGGGGGGTGATTGTGCCGGCTGCTTCTTCGCCCAGGGCTTCTTTTACCCGCTGAGCGACAATATTCCGCCCGGTGGCGGTGGATATCGGCTTAATTTTTTTACCCGCTCCACGGTCATGACGGGCAAAGAGGGGAAGTGCGGTCAGCGATTTTCCTGCCAGGCCATCCAGTTCCTGGCGCGTTTTCAGGTATTCACGTATGTAGGTAATAGAACGAGTGGAAAATCGCACCACAGCCTCACGGTTTCCCTTACCAATCAGCACCGCACGATGTTCAAACCAATCCAGATCACCCCGGCGTAAGGCGCAGGCCTCATGTACGCGCAGACCAGTATCCGCCAGGGTAAATAAGAAGGCGCGATCGCGCAGATTACGAAGTTGTTCAGATAAGTTTTCAGCAGGTGCAAGTGCAATATTTATTGCATATTCCAGGACTGATTCAATTGCGTTCCGAGGGAATTGCGGCAGTCGAACGCCAGAGCGGCGGGCGCGCTGGCGAATCAGCAGGCGCAAGCGCGGCAGATTGATTTCCACCAACCGTTCAGCTGCCAGGAATTCAAAAAAACCGGAAGCGGCAGTCAGGTACAGGCGTTCAGTGGCAGGGGCGTAATCCTTCAAGGCATTGGCAAAGGGGACGATCGTCTCCTCGCTGATTGCAGTTAGCGGAGTTTCATCGGGTGGTAACTCGTTTTCTTCCAGGCAGGCGCGAAAAACTGCCATACCGTTCTGGTAGGTGCGGACTGTGTTGGCGCTGCGGGCAAGCGCCACGCTGTGTAAATAACGCCGGATGGCTTCGTCGATGGTGGGGGTCGAAGTCATTTATTTTTCTCCATGTGCAACAGAGCGGGTACATCAATTGGATTATATCATTGTTTCTGATAATTATACTTATCAAAAGCATAATTAACGCACAAGTTCCCGCTCCTTCCCTGCTCGAATCAGCGATATCAGCTCCGAAGGGCGGATTATTGTCACATTTGGGATAGTGTCTTTGCGTCTGGGGGATTCCACCCGGTCTTCATGTCCAAAATATACGAGATGTCAGATGAAACCCCTCCCCTCACCCTCCAGTTTGCCTACTCTCTTTTTCACTTCTTCTGCAAGCTTCCGGGCCAGGTACGCGGCGTCGCCGGTGTTGATTTGCGGATTTAGGATTATTTCGCGGAGTTGCTCCGCAGGCATATAGCGTTGCATACTCTCGTCCATTGCAATTAATTCTGCCAGTGAATCAGGTTCACCGCGTTCGATGCGATCCCAGGCGTTAATTGCGTGCTGGCGCAGGCGTTCGTGCATCTCCTGGCGGTTGGCACCTCGCTGTACCAGCGCCATCAGTAAATTTTCCTGTGCGGCAAAGCTGGCATAGGTAAGCAGATTGCGCTCTATGGCGACCCGGTTGCAGGTCATCTCCGCCAGCAGTTTTTCGCCGCAGATCAGCAACTCATCCGCCAGTAGAAAGGCTTCGGGTAACAGCGTACGCCGGTTGGCGCTGTCATCCAGGGTGCGCTCAAGCATGGCAAAAGCGGCGTTATCCCAGGCAAGCCGGGGATATTGGGCCAATAAACGCGACAGCGAGTCAATTTTCTCCGCCAGAATCGGATTGCGCTTGAAAGGCATTGCCGAAGAGCCGACTTGCCGCGCACCAAAGGGCTCCTGCCACTCTCCAATAGCGGGTGTCTGAAGAAAACGCAAATCCAGCGCAAAGCGATGCAAAGTAGCTCCAATTCCCGCCAGCAGGTTTGTCATTTGCCAATCCTGCAGGCGCGGATAGGTCTGAGTGGTAACCGGGAAGATGTCAACTCCTAATCGCCGGGCAAATTCCTGCTCGACCTCCTCCAGATCCGCTTCTTCCCCGAGCAATTTGCGTAATGCCGCCCGGTTACCGACCGCTCCTTTAAGTCCTTTAAGGCGCAAATTGGCTTTTATTCTTTGTAGATCGACCAGATGCTGGTCGAGATCCTGCAGGTAACTCGCCAGCCGATACCCCAGTGTGGTGGGTTCGGCGGGTTGCAGGTGGGTATAACCCATAACCGGATAATCTGCCCAGTTGAGAACCCGTTCCACCAAGATTGCGATCAACTTTTTCAGGCGGGACTCGATGTGTACCAGTGAATTGTGCATGCGTAATACATCGGCGTTGTCCACAATGTCCATCGAGGTTAATCCCAGGTGCAAAACTCCCCCGCCCAGAGGGCATTGTTCCGCGAAAGCACGCAATTCTGCCATCAAGTCGTGGTGGATCTCGTTTTCGATCTCCAAAGCGCGGGGAATATCGACCTTGTCCTGATTTGCACGTAACTCCTGGAGCTGTTCCGGTTTAACCAGATCGTATTTCGCCTGGATTTCCGCCACGACCACCCAGATGAGCCGCCATAGTTTGCGTTTGTGCTTCTCACTCCAGATTTCACGCATTTCTTGGGATCCATATCGCCACGAAAAAGGAGAAAGATATCCATCAAAAGGTTGGCCTGGGTTTTCGCTGTCCATGTTTCCATCCATCGGGTGTGCGATACAATGTATGAGCTGAA
>JAGUYX010000053.1 GCA_020061145.1 Anaerolineales bacterium
AAAGGGTACACCGCCCTGGTTGGCGATGAGGGTGGTTATGCCCCCGCCTTGAAGACCAATGCCGAAGCTGTGGAATTGATTCTGGAGGCGATTGAAAAAGCGGGGTATAGGCCTGGCGACGATGTGGCTATCGCTTTAGACCCGGCGGCTTCCGAATTTTTTGAACAAGAATCTGGGCTGTATAACCTGCGCACAGAGGGGAAAAAACTCACCAGCGCTGAAATGGTCGAGTTTTGGGCTTCCTGGGTAGAGTCATATCCGATCGTATCCATCGAGGATGGACTGGCGCAGGATGATTGGGAGGGCTGGCAATTGATGGTCAATCGATTGGGGGATCGAATTCAAATCGTCGGCGACGATCTGCTGGTGACCAACCCGGAACGGGTTCGCCGGGCAATCAAAGAAAAGGCGGCCAACGCGTTATTGGTGAAAGTAAATCAGATTGGCTCGCTCACCGAAACCATTGAGGCGGTGCAGACCTGTATGCGCGCAGGCTGGCGGGCAGTCACCTCTCACCGGTCAGGTGAGACTGAAGACAGTACCATTGCCGATCTGTCTGTGGCATTGAATATGGGCCAGATTAAAACCGGCGCGCCGGCACGCTCGGACCGTGTGGCGAAGTATAACCAGTTATTACGTATTGAAGAAGAACTTGGAGATGATGCCGTTTATGCTGGCTGGAACGCGCTGGGAAGGCAAGTCTAAATTCTCAATCGGATAAGCACCGCAACCTGATAACAAAACCCCTTCGGTTTGAGAGAAGAGCAACGCAGCCAACTGCTCATCTGGAACTGAAGGGGTTTCAAATTACAATCAATATCCGCAAGTCGGAAATTTACCGGTTTAATCGATATTTTCTTCGTTTACCTCCAACTCACTGTTTGGAGTTTGCATAGCTTCACTTTCATAATCGTTCGTTTCATCCGTATCCAGCGCCAGAGTCGCCAGGGCTTCATCCAGGGAGAGGTTTTCCCGGCGCACACCGGGCGCAGGGGTGCCACAAAAGGGACATAAGTTCCAGGGTAATTCCATCAATTTACCGCAATTATGGCAGGGTTTGCGGAGTTTGGTATGGCACGATGGGCAAACTAACCAGTTATCTCTGATCCGCCTGCCGCACCCCGGGCATTGGGGCGTTTCTTCGATCGATTGCAGGAGGGCTTCTTCTTCTAATGTGCGCTGGTATTCTTCCTCCAGCGTCTGGCGCGGACGCAAAATAGTATAAATAATCATTCCAGGTAAAAACAGGACGGCTACAACCAGCACGGCCAGGAATCGGCTGAGCGGATCTTTTGCCCGTGATCGAATGTCACGGTAAGTCCAGATAATCAGGCTGAGCCATAATGCAACAATGAAGGCAACTCCCCAGGCGGAAAAAATAAGGAAAAAATTACTCAGCTGGGATGGATCGAAGGTCATGTTCTTCTCCCTGTCCCTGGGATTATAGCATGGTTGGCGTGGCTACCACTGTGTTGCCTGCCATACCAGTCTGGGGTATAGTTAAGCCCATCGGTATCAACATTACGGCAAAAAGGACATCATGAGCGAGACCGAATTCCCCCCAAAATACCGCATAATGGATATCGAAGTTACCGATCGCCCCAGAGAACGGCTGGCGCGTTTAGGTGCAGAGACTCTGTCGAACGCTGAGTTAATTGCCATCCTGTTGAGGGTCGGTATGGAGGGTGAAAACGCTGTTCAGCTTGGGCAACGGTTATTAACCACCTTCGGGGGTATCACCGGATTGCATCGCGCCTCTTTTGAAGAAGTATGTTCAGCGAGAGGTATTGGTCAGGCTAAGGCGGCGCAGATAAAAGCTGCGATTGAGTTAGGGCGGCGCTTACAAAATATTTCTCCAGAAGACCGGCCTGCCATTCACAGCCCCGAAGATGCGGCCGGTCTGGTCCTGTATGAGATGGGAGTGCTGGATCAAGAGGAATTGCGAGTGATATTATTGAACACCCGTCACCATGTTTTGAAGGTCGAGCAGGTTTATCGTGGTTCGGTCAATTCGTCACAGATCCGGGTTGGGGAGCTGTTTAAATCCGCAATTCGGATGAATGCTTCAGCGTTGATTGTTGTGCATAATCATCCCAGCGGCGACCCTACACCCAGCCCGGATGATGTCGCAGTTACCCGCTCGATCGTCCAGGCGGGGAAAATGCTGGATGTAGAGGTGCTCGATCATCTGGTGATTGGGCATGGTCGCTGGGTCTCTTTGAAAGAACGTGGGATGGGATTCTGAGAAAATTGCCTGCGATCTGATTAAAATCTTTTACAAGTTAGCCAATTGTGAAGGTCATATTCAGACCGTCGAGCGAATATGAAACCCCGAAAATTCGCCCGTAGCAGGCTGCCATTTTTCGAGCACGTTTTGGACTCTGGCTGCACCCGGTCCTCTTATCAATAAAGCCAGGAATTTCTCCAGCTGCTCGCGCTTGCCTTCAGCGACGACTTCCACACTGCCATCCCAGACATTTCTCACCCAGCCATTGATATGGAGTTGTTGTGCCTGGGTAAGCACAAAATATCGGAAACTGACACCCTGCACGTGTCCATATATCTGTGCATGCAGGCGTTCGTTTACGGTATCCATCTTCCTTTCCTCATGGTTCGTAAATCAAGAAATTGGTGACAACCCATCCCTGCCGTCCATCAGGTAAGGCGATCATTTGCCAGGTGAAACCGTCCACGGTTTCGACCTCACCCAGTAAAGTGACCTGGGTCCCATCGTTCACGGAGGTGATAATTGTGCCAGCCATCCCGGGGATCGTACGCATGTTGGCGCCCGCGCCTCCAGTATTACCCACGATTGCGGTGATCGAGGGTGTTGGCGTGGGCGGCGGTGGAAGAGTGGCAGTGGCGGTTTCCCCCTGATCGTTATTACCATTTCCGGATGCCTGATCAGCAGAAGGAGTGGAAATGCTGGTGTCTCCGGCATGTTGGGTAGCGGTAGGCGCGGGTGATAAGGCGGAAGAGCCGGTGTTCAGCCAACCAAGCAAGCCGAACAAAGCCAGCACAATTCCGACCAGCATGAGGGTGAATAAGCCAACAAATATTTGTAGATATCGCAGGCTGGTCAGCCGCACCGGATCGCGGCTGCCATCCAACACATAAGCGCGGAAGTGATCCACCAGAAAATATAAAATACCCGCTGCGATCACTGAAATGATCAGCATCACCACAGGGAAATCTGTAAAATAGCGCAACAGGGTGGTCATCTGGTTAGCTCAGATTCCAGAATGCGCCGGGTCTATTTTTGAGACAAATTCGTCTGGGGAGAGCGGTGAAGCGCAACCAGCAGTAGAGGGAAGAGGACGAACAAACCCAAAAGGAAAAACCAGGTGTAAGCCTGGGTGGTATTTGCCGGTTGTGCGGGTACACCAAAGGTATCTGCCAGCCATTTTTGCTCCAATCCCGTCAGGGATAGACCCAGCGCTTGATTTGCTCCACGTTCACATTCTAACCCATCTGCGTATGCCAGGAGCAATTTTTCCAGCCCAGTTGAACCAAATTGCTGGTGGAGATGGCTGGTAAAGGCGGTTGATTGCGCATAGGCTAACAAATTCAGGGATGGATCGGTGGGAAACCCATCACACAACGATTTCATTGGCAGTAAACGATTATCTTCCCAAGCCTGAGACAGGATTGCCTGGTAATCTGGATTGGCGGATAATTCGGTATTCGAAGCCAGGCCTTCAGATAACCAGGCTGGAATATAAGCATACGTCCCGTTTTTTTCGTTTACGAAGCGATACACCAGAATGTGCATGATCTCGTGCGGAATCTGACGCTGCATTTCGATGGTTTGATTG
>JAGUYX010000123.1 GCA_020061145.1 Anaerolineales bacterium
CTGCCTTATGAGCGAGGTAATCACCCCCGAGTCGGTGCAATCGTTGAGTTTCTGGTTCAGACTTTGTAAGGTCTGGGAAAAATCGATTTTTGCGCGATTAAGAACCCGATCTACCAGCGACTGAATCAGGCGCTTTACCGGGGAAGATAAGACCACCAAAACCAGCACAAGCCCGCTAATAAACACAGGGTGGTCGACAGGTATGATGACCTCAAAGAGGAGGCTCAGACCACTCACCAGAAGTACATAGCCGCCCAGGACCAGCAGGGAAAGCAACAGGTAGCCGAGCCGGTAGGCCACGAGGCGTGCAAAACCAGATAAATTTTCTCCCCCAGTGATTGAACTCCAGGCGCGCCAGGCTGATCGATTCTCCTGCATGTCATTATTGTAAACATGTGCAGGGAAGGAAAAAACTCAATTCCGTTTCAATTTTGTGCTAACTCTGGTTTGAATGAAATTGACGTCAATCTGTTATCGATCGTCGTTTTGTGCATCGTAAACTTGTGGCTCTGGCAATTCACCTGTTCTGCTGCCGGTATCCAAAAACCGGTTAAGATAATCCATTATCGCAGCGTGATGGCCAACATCTCCCTGAGCCTTTTCGGATAGATACCATTTATGTTCCAGGATTGCGCAGTACAATTCCGCGGGATCGGATTGATTGCGATCGATGTATGGTTGCAGACTCCGGATTGCCGGCAAGAAAACTTCTTCCAACCATTTGTACGCAGCCACACTCAGGGCTATGCTGCGATTTTTTTCCATGGACAGTGATGCCCGCAACTCCCGTATTTCGTTCATCATTTTTTCAGCCTGTTTTTCTTCGGTTTCCAGCCCGGTCAGGCCGAGTAACTGGTCCCGGTGGAAATTACGATCCGTAACCACGGCGCGCATTTTTAACACATCTCCGTTTTCTTCGGTGCGAATTTCTAATTCGCCTACAGAGAAACCGAGTTTGTTCAATGCCCGAATACGTTCCTGAATCTTGTATCGTTCGCGGGGATGGATCACTTCCTCATGGGTGATTTCGTCCCACAAACGTTGATAGCGCTGGCGAATGGAATTCCCGGTGGTGAATATCGGGAAATCCGCTGGAAGCAGCCGCGACGCAGCCAGATCGGCAAGATCTCCATTAACGTTCTCCTCCATAATGTTAAGATCATCATGACGCAGGGTTGGCGGCATTTCAATATGGATTTCCGCCGTTTCGGCATCTACCAGGTATGCCTGGAGAGTACCGGCGTCACGCCGGAAAAGTGTATTGGATAAGGAGCAATCTCCCCAATACACTCCAGCAAGGTGCAATTGAACCAGCAAACCTGCCATCGCATCCAGCAGGTTTTCAATAAAAGGAGGTTGGGTGTTATTGACAATAATCGAACGGTATGGCTGTGAATAATCCAGGAACTGTGTTATCAGTACACTGCTCTGGCGATCACCGTTGCGAACCTGGATATGGCCGACCGGCCGGACAGCAGGCAGGCGATTTTCGTTCATCTCGCGCAATAAGTCATATTCGCGCTCAGCCACACCAACAGGCAATTCTTTGAGCGCATACAATCCGCCTGCATAGTTGATAAACTCAACGATATGGCGTGAAACTCCGCGGGGCACTTCCACCCTCAACTCGCTATGAAAACGCCATTCTGCCAGGGGATACTCCCAGGGCAAATCCAGGAAATCTGGAAAGCCTGGCCGGATCGAAATATTGAGTACAGGTATGGATGGTTGACTCATCTGGGATAGATTATACCGACTCTGCCGGAAAACGCACCTGTTCGATGTATTCCAGACCCTGGTGGCGGAAACAGGTATTATACAGGCTGGCATAAAATCCCTGCGCCGCCACCAACCCTGTATGATTACCTTCCTCGATTATTGGGCCATTCTCCAGTATGATAATCCGATCGGCTGCCATCACTGTGGAAAGTCGGTGGGCGATTAATCTGCTGGTCGTGTTCTTCAGGATCAAATCCAATGCCTGCTGAATCTGCCATTCGGTGAATGGATCAATACTGGCAGTCGCTTCATTCAGAATAAAAATGGCATTTAAGTCACGATACCTGATTGCTGGCGATACTCCAACAGGTCCAGACCGCGTATATCCCGTCCATCGACCAGGATTTCACCCGTCTGGAATTGATAAAAACGGCTGATTAAGCGGGTGATGGACGATTTTCCGGCACCGGTATGCCCGACCAACGCCAGGGTTTCACCAGACCGAATAACCAGGTCAAAATCATGTAATACAGTTTCTCCAGAAGAATACTCAAAGTGAACCTTGCGAAATTCAATTTCGCCGCGCAACCGTCCCAATTTGACCGAACCAGTTTGGATAACGGTCGACTCAGCATCAATGAGCGCAAAAACCCGTTCTGCAGAAGACAAACCGGATTGAATCTGCGCCCAGAAAGCCGATAAATTCAGGATCGGGAACCAGAAACGATCCAGACTGATGAAAAACAAATGCCAGTTTCCCGGGGAAACAATTCCCTTGGCTGCCATCAGCCCACCCACATATACCAGGACCGCTGCGCCAATGCCTGCCAGGACATTTAATGTAGGGAAAACAAGGGGATTTTACCTGCTCCTGTCTGCCCGACGATGGCGACTGTCTGCCCCGGTTTCACTGAAAAGCTGAGCCGGTCCAGAACACGCTCTCTTTCCGGGTAAGCAAAGGACACTTTCTTGAACTCGATCTCGCCCCGCAGCGGAGCAGAATACCCTTTTTCGTTCTGATCCAGGTTTGATTCTCGGTTGACTAATTCCAGGATTCGACGGGCGCTGGATATACCGGAAGACACCTGCGAATTAGCGAAAAGAGAAACAAAGGTCGGAAATCTGAAGAGTTGGATCAGGCTGAAGTATGCCACTACATCTCCGACCGCTAACGCGCCGAGATTATACAGATAAAGGGCGTGCAAGAGCGAGCCTCCCTTTGCCAGCGCTAACAATAATAATGGCAGAAAGCGCGCTTCGACATTTCCCTGCTGAACAAAGAAATCCTGAATCCGGCATGCGTTGCGCTGGAAATGCCCGACTGCGTAAGCTTCCTGGGTATCGCCTTTAACCGTTTCGATGCCATCCGGCGCTTCTGCAAGACGTGAGTTCAACTTTCCAAACGCTTCCCGCACATTGGACGTAATCGGTTTAGTTCGTGCAGGTATTGCCAGAGGGCTAAAAAATATGCGACTATAAAAAAGCCGGGGTAAGCATTAACGCCGGAGGATATTGGGATGCAAACAACAACGGCATAAGTAATAAATTGGCTGAGCCTAAAACCAGGTTCAACCCGGGGCTGAACATCAGATTTATTTCGCGCGCATCGTTTTTCGCCCGCGCCATGGATTCCCCCACGGATTAGAAACTGTGGAAGGTCAAGCATTTGCCTAACAAACAGTTGTACAACTCATCCCGAATATCCCGCTCAAGGTGCTGACCTATCAGTTCCGCCCCGAAATTTCGTCCGACTTGCTGGAAACTCCGGATAATCTGAGATATGGCGATGATCCAGATAAATCCAACCAGGGCGCGCATATCGGGTGGTGTTGTCAGAATTTCCTCGAAAGCACGACCGGTATATACCGGCACAACTGTAGACAGAACTGCATTCTCTATCGCCCCAATCAAGACCGTCCCGACGATATACCAGTACCGGACAACATGCCCGGCAATCCACCGCACCGGTCAACTTCGAGGCGGCCGATAGCGAATCGGCAGGGAAAATTCAACTTGCCTGGAGCCGGTTAGAGTTTGAGAAACCATTTGCCAGTTGGTTCAGAAATCCCGTGAATATTTGTGGAGAATTTTGATCGTAATATCCCGAAACCTAACGGGTGAAGGATACCATAGATTCATAACCAACCCGTAATACAAATTCACAATAGCGGCTGAACCTGTGTAGTCAGGCATATCGAATGCAAATAATTTTCTTATCGAAAAAGTACAACCGAAATGTTATGGATTGTCCACACAATTTCCTGCTTACATTAAGTATAATTTTGTCACAGGATGA
>JAGUYX010000118.1 GCA_020061145.1 Anaerolineales bacterium
AGAAATCTCTTTTCCTGGCAACTATCTACCGGTAAAACAGGATGAATGTCATACCTTTAGGTTAAGTTCTGCCATAGCGCGCGGTCGGATATTGCTAAACTCAAACCCAGGCTGTTTGCCCGGCGGTGCATGGCCCAAATCTGCGAATAATCTGTCTGGATACCGTCTATTTTCACGGGTATGCGTCTGGTGGAGCCCAACTGTTACGCCTTGCGGGGCGAGCAGCCCGGCGGCACCACACGATTATGGAAATTGAGCATATAAAGGAAGCAGGGTATGCCAGAGAAGAAGGTCATCCTCATCGGAGCAGGGGTTGCAGGTCTGGCGGCGGGGTGTTATGCCCAGAAAAACGGCTTTCAGAGCCGGATTTTCGAATTGCACGACCTGCCTGGCGGATTGTGCACCGCCTGGGAGCGGAAAAGCGATCTTTTCAATGGCTGTATCCCCTATTTATTTGGCTTTGGCGAAGGCAAACCCTTTAACCAACTCTGGCAGGAATTAGGCATACTTAAACACCGCCCGATTATCGGCCACGCTAAGCTGTTGCAGGTCTCCGGCCCGGCAGGCGAAAAACTGGCGGCGTATGCCGACCCCAACGAGCTGGAAGCGCATATGCTGGCGATTTCCCCCGCCGACACAGGCTTGATCCACAGCCTGTACCGGGGAATCCCCCGGTTCGCTGATTTTGACCTGGCAGCGCGGCAAAAAACCCCCAAATCCGTGATGTCCGCTTTGGATTGGCTCTAACTGGGTTTGAAAATGCTGCCCTACCTGCCCGATTTGATCCGTTTTGGACCGCGCCCGGCTTTGGCTTTCGGCCGGCAATTCAAACACCCTTTTTTGCGCTCCGCCGTCCCGCTGATGTTTGCCTGGCCCGATGCGCCGGCATGCGTAAAACCCTAACGGGGGTGAAGGATTTTTATCTGGCCGGGCAGTGGGTTCAGCCGGGCGGCAGCCTGCCGGTTGTCGCCATGTCCGGTCGCAATGTGCGGCAAATGATCAGCCACCGCGCCGGCATTCCTTTCCAGACGGAAGCCCTGCCATTACAAAAAGGTGATTTTTTCCAACGAATTTGCAAGCATTCCGGGGGATTAATATTCGTCTATCTTGGGGTAAAATCGGCGTAATATAACATCCTGTAGTAGGCCGGCCTAATCTGAAAAACCACTTCCTGCTTATCCCTGGCTTTAATAACAATCGAACAAGAGAATTTCGCTTCTCAGACGATCCCTCCAACCGGACAGGCCTGGAATTGCCTGAGGGATCGGCGATTAACGCTCTTGCCCGGTATGAAAAAAACAGGATAATCAAAGGATCGCGCTGCCTCAGGAGAATTATTTGGTCACCAGGAGGAAAGGAACTGAATTATGTATCCCAATGCATTTAAACCCATCGTTTTTTTTGCAATTTTTGTCTTACTGGTCGGCATGGCCTGTAGTCTGACCGGCACTGAAACACCCACCGAAACACCCGCCGAAACACAGGAACCACCGGTGGTGGAAACCGAAGCTCCCCAGGAACCCAGCCCGGAACCCTCGCCTGAAGAAGAAACCGGAGAAATCAACACCATCAGCGCTGCAGAATCGGCGGTGATCCAGATCCAGGCGGAAGGCACCTTTATCGACCCCGAATTTGGCCTGATCCTCAATGCCGCCGGACGTGGTTCGGGTTTTATCATCGACCCATCCGGCCTGGCAGTGACCAATAATCATGTAGTCACCGGGTCAGCCCTGATCAAGGTGCGCCTGGCGGAAGATACTTCGTGGCGGAATGCACGCCTGGTCGCCGTCTCGGAATGCTCTGACCTGGCCGTAATCGATATCGAAGGTGATGGTTTTCCCTACTTCGACTGGTACGCCGGGGACATCGATGTCGGCACAGAGCTGTACGTGGCCGGCTTCCCGCTGGGCGACCCTGAATACACGTTGACCAAGGGCGTGATCTCCAAGGCGCGTGCCGACGGGGAAAGCAACTGGGCCTCGGTGGATCACGTTATCGAATATGACGCCAATGCCCTGCCCGGCAATTCCGGCGGGCCGGTGCTGGCGGCCGAAGACGCCAGCGTGATCGGCGTGCACTATGCCGGCAATCAGTCCACCCGCCAGGCGTTTGGCATCTCCCGGGATGTCGCTCGCAGGGTGATCGATCGCCTGAAGACCGGCGAAAACGTGGATACCATCGGCATCAACGGGCAGGCGGTCGGTACCGAAGATGGCAGCCTGACCGGCATCTGGGTTTCGTCCGTCCAGTCCGGTTCCCCGGCGGATAAAGCCGGTGTGCGCGCCGGGGATATCCTTTACCAGCTCGAAAACCTGGTACTGGCGACCGACGGCACGATGGCGGATTACTGCGATATCCTGCGCACGCATAATCCCGATGACACCCTCAGCATGTCGATCATTCGCTGGGCAACCGGGGAGATCCTGGAAGGCCAGTTGAATGGGCGTGATCTGGCGGTGACCGGTGTGTTCGGCGGCGGCACAGACCCCGGCACGGACCCCGGCTCCGATCCGGGCACGGACCCCGGCAGCGGCGAGGTCGCCGGCAGCACTGGCGTGTATAACTTCAACGCCAGCGCTTCCGGAGATATCGCCTTTGGCACCGAGTTCGACGAAGGGGATCTGAGCGATTGGTTCTACTTCCTGACCAATGGCAACGAGAATGACTTCAGCCTGTATCTGGAAAATGGTGTGCTGAACTGGGAAACCACCGGCAGGAATAACTGGGCGTATCTGATCAACGATCAGATCGAAATGACCGATGTGCGTATCGACGTCAGCGTGGAAAACCGCGGTGTGAACCAGAATAACGTCAGCCTGATTTGCCGCTATGAAGATGGCGTGGGCTGGTACGAGTTCAATATCGCCAACGACGGCACCTGGACGATCCTGCGCTTCGACGAGGTCAATAACAGTTATGCGGCGCTGTACACCGGCGGCTCGCTGAACATCAACATGGGTAAGGACGTCAATGAGTACACCGCGGTCTGCTCCGGAAGCGAGCTTACCCTGTATATCAACGGCGTACATACCCGCACGGTCAACGATCGCACCCTGCGCACCGGACTGGTGGGCATCTCCGCGTCGTCGTTCGACCAGACTCCCGTCCTCCTGGAATGGGATTACGTGATCTTCAGCATCCCGTAAACTGGCGAAGAGCCTGTCTTTTCACCCCCTCCCCCACAGCCTCCCGGTTGTGGGGGAGTTTTTTTTATGGATTGCGCAAGCAAGCTAACGCAATCCATAATAGCCCTTCACCCAACCCTTTCCCCGGTGTGGAGAGGGATTCCATACCCAGACAGTGTCATCGCGAGGAGCGTTTTGTGCGACGAAGCGATCTCCTCGACAGCCAATGGAGGAGATTGCTTCGACCTGCCAAAGACGCAGGTTTCGCAATGACAGTTGAGCCAGAGTTGTAGGGTGGGAGCAGGGGCGGGGTTTATTCAGTACTCAGACTGCCGTAACGCAGCCCCGAATCCCACCAAAAACCCCCTCACCCATACCAGCGCCCCCATTTATCTGGAGTGCTGAAGCTTGCTTCAGCGCTTTAAGCCTGGCCGGCAAACTACGCCGGCGCACAGACAAGCCTCAGCGCAGCTCGGGCACTCCACACTGCGTGTCATCCGAAGGAGGCGCTATTTGCCGACCGAAGGATCCCTGTGACGATTGGGGCAGGACAGACTGAAGTCTGTCCTACAGGTAGAGAGGGCTTTTCTCCCGCACCAAAATACGGCGCAGGTACGAAATAACAACAGCTCTTCGCCAAATTAATTCATCAACATACTTACCTATTTAGATCAAATATAGGCTAAAATTCGTCTAACCCGTGCGCAATAACGCCGCATTGAATCATGTGTTTACCCAGCGGTATTCATTCATTCGGGTGATATTCCGCTAACAAAAGGTCGATTACCATCAAAAAATAGCGAAAACCAGGAGTGTAGGAGATGGATCAACCGGAACAAAACCTGTCCGAATCGGTCAAAGGCCGCCTGGAACCGCGCAGCCAGTGGGCTTCCCCCGTTTCCAGGCTGCACGTGACCGAAGTGCCTGCCGGGGCGATCAACCTGAACCTCGAGGGGCACCGCCTGGCGACGCCGTTGAAAGGTTTCGGGCAATTGTGGCGCAAAACCTACCGGGTTCGCTTCGAGGGCACGCGGGTCACCCCGGAAGAAATCGTCCAGGTCTGGAAAACCAATTTCCCCGCCTTTCAACCGCCGGTAAACCGCTTTTACCCCACCATGGCGGGTATCCAACCCGGCGAGCTGGTCTTCATCACCGGCAAAGTGCCGCCGTTACCCGGATTCCCTCCCTTCCTGCCGGTCACCAGCGGTGTGCTGGTGCTCTATTCCGATGAAACCAGCTTCAGCATCGTCACTCCGGAAGGTTTTCCGGAGGCCGGGTATAACACCTGGAGCGCCTATTACGATCCGGATGGCGTCCCCGTGGCGCAGGTACAGACCTTTGCCCGCGCCGCCGATCCGCTCTATGAAATCTTCTTCAAGTTGATGGGCGTGACCGCCCACCAGGACCGCATCTGGAGC
>JAGUYX010000062.1 GCA_020061145.1 Anaerolineales bacterium
AGGCGACGACGGGATTCGAACCCGTGATCAGGGTTTTGCAGACCCTTGCCTTACCACTTGGCCACGTCGCCAGGCATGCAGCGGAGACCAGGCAAGCCCGGTTATCCCGATTTTTCCAGGAATTTTTGCTGACCGGCCATTGCAGCCTGGTTTAAAAAAGAGAGCGGGCAACGGGATTCGAACCCGTGACCTTCTCCTTGGCAAGGAGACGTTCTACCAGCTGAACCATGCCCGCAAATTGCAGCTTTTTGGCGCTGCAGTTACGACCTGTATGTTGCGCCTGTGCGCAGTAGGCCGAGAATGCCGAGAGCCAGAATCGAACTGGCGACACCGCGATTTTCAGTCGCGTGCTCTACCAACTGAGCTATCTCGGCCTGTAATTTGTTAATCTCCCAGAACGCCCGCAGATTCTAATACGAGCGTGGGAGATTGTCAAGCTGAATGGTTTCGTTACCGTTTGCGCCGTCCCATGGGGTTAATTTCAGCCTGCGGATTTCGATCCAGGCAGGTATCGGGTTTTCCAGCGTGCCGAATTTCAGCCTGCCATCCGCAGGCAGTGCCGCGTACTGGTTGTCAATCCAGAAGACCAGACCCAGCGGGCCGGGGGGCGAACAGCGCGTCTCCAGGATCAGGCGTTGATTGACGCTGAAGCGGGTGAGCTCTGCTCTCCAATCCATCCTGCAGGTAAACCAATCGGTAGGGTCGACGGTAATGCAGGCTGCGTCCTGTTTAATCCAGCCTCGCAGCAGCCGTCGGGCAATCCGCCCCAAAATTGGGATGACCAGTATTGGCATGAACACAACCGCGGGCGCGAGCAACGCCAGAGGTATGCGGTTTGATTGAAAAGTGGCAGCCAGAAAACCATACGCCGGCAGATCGTCTCGCAGAGAGAGGTAATTGGGCGTTGAGCCGTAAAAAAACCAGGCGCAATTGGGCAGGGCAGGAAACCTGCGATTTGCCCCGCCCAGTCCGAGCGACAGGCTGAAAGGATCATTCCATAAACCCAGGCCCCAGGTGCCGGGTATGTCCGCAGCCGAAGCGCGGCATTCATATTCAATTGTCATGCCGGGGAAGTGCGGAAACTGGCTCCGCTTCAGGTTTCGGTAATTGTCGAGCTGCGCCAGGCGATACCTGCCGGCTTTACCAGCCGGGATCTCCAGGCGCCAACCTTCCGGAATGGAGCTTATGTGCGCCCCCGGGGTGTGATTAGGCTGCAACCGATGTATGTGATCCTCAGGCATGTTCCAATTATACGTTGCGGCGGTCGCAGGTGCAAATGAAGTATAATCAAAGCGTCACTTTGTGGAGGTGTTATGGAAATTACCTGGTTTGGGCTTTCATGTTTCCGGCTTGTCGAGCGAGGCATGGCGACGGTGGTAACCGATCCTTATGATCATCAGGTGGTGGGATTAGACCGCCTGAATCTTAAAGCCGATATTGTCACCATCAGCCATGATGCGCCAGGACACAACTATGTCGACGCGGTAAAAAGCAAGGAGCATGTACTCACCGGGCCGGGAGAATATGAAATTGGAGGTGTGTTTATCACTGCGGTGCGAACGAACGGTAAAAAGCGCAAAAGTGATGAGCTCTCCAATACTTTATATGTGTTTGACTACGATAATGTGACGATTGCCCATTTAGGGGATCTAAACCAGGTTCCATCCCAATCAGAAATCGAAGCGTTAGGTGATGTTAATATTGTGCTGGTGCCGGTAGGTGCAAGCAGCGGTTTAAACGCGGCTAAAGCGGCCGAGGTTGTCAGCCTGTTGGAACCCGGCATCGTAATTCCCATGCATTATCACCTCCCCGGTTCGCGCCTCTCATTGCAACCCCTGGAAAAATTTTTGCGTGAAATGGGCATTGGTGATATCTCACCTGAGCCTTCTTTAAAGATTACCCGTTCTGCCATCCCGGACGAGACCAAACTGGTGGTCTTGGAACCGCATAAATGAATTGGAGGTACGGGTTGTGTCGGTAAAATTATTAATGACCTGGGATATTCAGGCTGGTCGAGAACAGGATTATTTTGAGTTTGTTGTGCGCGAATTTCTGCCAGGGATCCAACGCCTCGGGTTGGAACCCAGCGACGCCTGGTTCACCCTGTATGGGGATCGCCCGCAAATCCTCACCAGCGCGGTGTCCCCAAATCAGTCCAACCTGGAGCGGGTAATCAGTTCTGATGACTGGAATACGCTGATGAGCCGGTTGATGGACTTTGTGGAAAACTTTCAATACAAAGTTGTTCCCGCCCGCACCGGTTTTCAGATGTAACCCCATTATTTTCATCCCATGAGTGCTTCCCTTTCAACGCGTCTGCTGGACTGGTATCGCCAGTCTGCGCGCCGGCTCCCCTGGCGCGATCGCCCGGACGCTTACAATATCTGGGTGGCGGAGATAATGCTTCAGCAGACGCGGGTGGAAACAGTTATCCCATATTTTGAACGGTGGATGTCGCTTTTCCCGACCCTTCAGGCCCTGGCTGAGGCGGATTTGCAGACCGTTCTGGCAGCCTGGGAAGGTCTGGGATATTATGCGCGCGCACGCAACCTGCATCGCGCTGCCCGCCTGGTCGTGCAAAAATATGATGGACAGCTTCCCTCTTCTATATTCGAATTGAAATCCCTGCCCGGGATTGGTGACTATACTGCCGGGGCAATTGCCTCGATAGCTTTCGGGTTGGACGAAGTTGCAGTGGATGGGAATGTTCGCCGGGTGCTGGCGCGCGCCTTCAATCTGGATATTCCGGCGCGCTCGCCGGAAGGCGAACGCAGGTTGTTGGAGCTTGCCCGCCAACACCTGCCTCCCGGACGGGCGGCAGATTACAACCAGGCCTTGATGGATCTGGGTGCAACAATCTGTACGCCGCGCAGCCCTTTATGTGAAGAATGTCCTTTGAGTGAGCTTTGCCTGGCAAAAAAAATGGGCCTTCAGGCTCAACGCCCGATTGGAGTACCGCGCAAAGAAGTCCCTCTGTATACCGTTTGCGCCGCCGTCCTGCGTTGTGGCAAGCGCGTTTTGATCGCTCAACGACCACAAGGTGGTTTGTTGGGCGGTCTGTGGGAATTCCCTGGCGGCAAAGTGCAGGCAGGCGAGAGCCTGGTCGAGGCATTAAAACGCGAAATACTGGAGGAGCTGGCAGTTGGGGTTGAGGTAGGAGCTGAGCTGGGCCGCTATGCGCACGCCTATACTCATTTCCGCATCAACCTGACTGCGTTCGAATGTCGCCTGGTCAATGGCGCTTCTCCCCAGGCGCGCGAACATACCCGGTTACGCTGGTCTGAACCGGACGAGCTAATAAATTTTCCGATGGGCAAAGTCGACCGGCAAATTGCTCAGACACTGGTCGCTCGGGAACGGGATGCTTATGTGGAAACCGCTGCTGGTTGATGGCCATCAAGATCTTGCCTATAACATGCTGGCATTTGGCCGGGATTACACCCGCTCTGCCGCACAAACGCGCCTGATCGAGAAAAACACTCCCATCCCGGGATATACTGGAGATACATTGCTGGGCTGGCCGGAATTCCAGCAGGGCAGGCTTGGGGTAATTTTTGCCACGCTGTTCGCGGCCCCCATTCGGCGCCGGCTGGGGGAATGGGATAAGATTGTTTACCGCGATACGGCAGAGGCCTATCAGCTTTACCAGGCTCAACTGGATTTATATCACCGGTTGGTCGAAGATCATCCGGAAAAGTTTCACCTGCTGCTCACCAAAAGTGATCTGGCGAAGCATCTCAGCCGGTGGAATCTGATCGCCGGTGAAGAAGAAACCCCGCAGTTACCCGTCGGGTTGGTGATTCTGATGGAGAATGCGGAAGCAGTTCGCCAACCGGCTGAGCTGCCAGAGTGGTGGGACGCAGGTGTACGCCTGATTGGCCCCGCCTGGGCAGGTACGCGTTTTTGCGGCGGTACGCGGGAACCCGGCCCGCTAACCCCGGAAGGGTTTGCCCTGCTCGAAGCCATGGCAGATATCGGCTTTGTGCTGGATATCAGCCACATGGATGAACGCGCGGCCCTTCAGGCGCTGGATAGCTTTCCGGGTCAGATCATTGCTTCACATAGTAACGCGCTGGCCCTGCTAAAAGATGCAGAAACCAACCGCCACCTGACTGATCGTGTGATTGAGGGCCTGCTCGAACGCGATGGGGTAATAGGCCTGGTGCCTGCGAATGGATTTCTTCTGCCGGATTGGAAAGCAGCAGGAGGGCGTCGGGCGGTTTCCCTGGAGCACCTGGCCGCGCAGATCGATTATCTGTGCCAGATGGCCGGCGATGCCCTCCATGCGGCCATCGGCAGTGATTTCGATGGTGGTTTTGGGTTGCAATCTGTGCCCCATGAGATTGAAACGATCGCGGATCTCCAGAAACTGGTCCGGTTGTTGCAGGTCAGAGGATATACGAACGCGGATATCCAGGCCATTTTTGCGGATAACTGGATCAGAATCCTGATGGAAAACCTGCCATGAACGGTGATGTAAAAACCATCCCCACCTTCCGCCCCAGCTACCGGCATCGCATCCGCCTGGGACTGGTTATCGCCATCCTGGGTTTGATTGTCTTTACGCTTGGGGCTGCACCCCAACTTTACGGACTGGATCGCAGCCCGGTGATTGGTTTCGTCCAAATATCTGTCTTCCTGGTTGGATTGGGTTTGATCTGCCTGGGTGGTTATATCAGCTTGAATGCACTCTGGGCCGGGCAGGAGAAATCCATTCTGGCAGATATCGGGTTGCGCTTGGTGGAGACCGGGTATGTTATTTCAGTTGCCACCGGTATGGCGGATGTGTTTGGTTTTGGCACCCAACCCTTCCCCGGTGTTCCCTTGTTTGGCCCCTGGCAGGAAGTTGGGGTTTTGATTGGTGAAGTGGTGATCGGCACCGGTTTATTATTGATGATTCCCTTCCGCCGCGAATCATCCACACCGGAACATCAAGAAGTCGCTGAAATGGGTATTCAGGTACCGCAGATGCAGATGGAGGAAACTCACGAATGAGCCAGGAGACTTTGAAGGTAGTGATTCCTATGGCGGGGTATGGCACCCGTTTACGGCCTCATACCTGGAGCAAGCCAAAACCCCTCTTACGCATTGCCGG
>JAGUYX010000072.1 GCA_020061145.1 Anaerolineales bacterium
AGTCCGGCTGGCTTAAGGATCACCAGTACGTCCGGGTCCTGCTCCAGCACCTGGACTTTTGGGGTCGGGTCCATACCCTCCGATTTTACCTTATACGGCGGGGCTGCTTAGACCAGCGCAGATACGATCGCCAGCAGAACTCCCCCGGCGATTACACTGCCAAGCTGTCCGGCAGTGTTGGCGCCCATGGCGTGCATCAGGATGAAATTGCTATAGTCCTCATCCTGGGCCATCTGGGCAGCCAAACGTCCGGCCATGGGAAATGCGCTGATCCCGCAGGCGCCGATCAAAGGGTTGATGCGCCTCCCCGATAGCCAGGACAATCCTTTACCAAACAGCAGGCCGGCAACTGTATCCAGCACAAAAGCCAACAATCCCAGCCCAAGGATCATCAATGTTTCCAGGCGTAAAAAACTTGCCGCGGTCATTGTTGCGCCAATGGTCAATCCTAAAAACAGGGTGGTGATATTCACCAGCTCGTTTTGCGCCATTCGATTCAGCCGTTCAACCACACCGCTGGCTCGCAACAGGTTACCCAGCATCAAGGCTGCGATTAATGGGGCGGCATCCGGGGCGATCAGGCTGAAGCTAAGGGTGACCGCCAGGGGGAAAATGATAAGTGCTCGACGGGATACCGGGCGAGGGGCATAATCCATTTTGATTCTTCGTTCGGCGGGCGTGGTTAGCAGCCGCATCAAAGGACGCTGAATTATTGGCACCAGGCTCATATATGAATATGCCGCCACGGCAATTGGAGCCAGAAGGTGGGGGGCGAGTTTGGTGGAAACAAAAATGGCCGTCGGCCCATCAATGGCCCCGATGACCCCAATGGAGGCGGCTTCATTGAGGGGAAACCCTAACAAAGTCGCCAAAATCAGGGTGCCAAAGATGCCAAACTGGCCGGCCGCGCCCAGCAGCGCCATCTGCGGCAGGGCGAGCAGCGGACTGAAATCAATCATGGCTCCCACCCCGATAAAAATCAATAAAGGGAACAATTCAGTCGCGATTCCGGCTTCATACAGGGTTTTCAAAAAACCACTTTCCGTACTCATGCCCAGGTTGGCGAGAATAGCTCCAAAGCCGATGGGCAATAAAAGCACCGGCTCGAACTCTTTAACGATGGCCAGACCGATCAACACCAGTCCAGCAGCAATCATCACTGCGTTACCCCAGCTAAAATTTTGCAGACCTTTCGTTAATTCTTCGAAGATTGGGGCGAAATTAATCATCTTTCTGCAGCCTGATCTATGAACTCCACCAAAACCTGTTGATGGCGAACATGCTCACCAATGGAAATCAATATATTCCCCACCGTGCCCGAGCGGTCGGAGCGAATGATATTTTTCATTTTCATGGCTTCCAGATGGCAAATTTCCTGGCCTTCTACGATTTGGTCGCCCACCTGGACACAAATTTCAGTCACCACCCCCGGCAATGGTGCGATCAGGCCTGATTCAAGAAGCTCGATCGCGGCGGTCTTTTTGGTTGCTGAATTATTCTCAGGATTATTCGAATGGAAGACAGAGGTGATCAGGCCGGGCTGTGTTGGCTGTGTTTCAGTACCGACATGGTTGCCGTTGTCCAACCAGACTTCGATCACTTCATCGTTTATTTCCACCCTGATCGGGTTGGTATCCGGCCGGCTGACATTCACCGTGTAGAGCCGATCGTCGATACGCATGTGGTAGGTTTTCATCTTCTGAAGCCTCGTTTATTGAGAACCCGGCTGCGGTTGACTGCCTGCCAGGGACTGACAATTACTGTGGGTGGGATGGGAAATTCACGCAGCTCCTGATCCATTTCTGCCCGTGCAATTGCCGCGGCGATCAGGGCAACGCGTTTTTTGCGTTCGACTTCATCGGTTGCCAGCTGATCCGCTGCAGCAGGCACCCGGATTTCGGGTTCAGGCCGGGTAACCGGCCCAGGGGATGAGGTAACCCGCACCAACAAAGCCATGAATCCCCATAACAGGACCAAGACCAGAAACACAACGCCCATCCCTGCCAGGGTGATCTGGATGGTCAGTAGAAAATTCTCTGTCATTTATGCCCTGCCTGTTTTCGCTTCATACCGGGATATTGCCATGTTTGCGCGGCGGAGCATCGGTGAATTTATCGCGCAACGCAGCCAGCGAAGTGACAATTTTTTGGCGGGTCTCGCGCGGCTCGATAATGTCATCCACATAACCGGCTTCTGCAGCAAAATAAGGGTTGATGAACCGCTCTCGATACATCGCGGTCAATCGCTGGCGTTCCATCGCCGGATCGGGGCTCTCATTTATTTGTTTACGGTAGAGAATATTGACTGCACCTTCCGGGCCCATCACCGCGATTTCTGCGCTTGGCCAGGCGTAATTCACATCCGTACACAGATATTTACTGCTCATCACCACATAGGCCCCGCCGTAAGCTTTGCGGGTTATCACACTGATTTTTGGCACGGTGGCTTCAGAATAGGCGTAAAGAACTTTGGCTCCATGGCGGATAATGCCGCGATGCTCCTGATCGATGCCCGGTAAAAATCCAGGCGAATCGACAAAGGTAATCAGCGGGATATTGAAACAATCGCACATGCGCACAAAGCGTGAGATTTTATCCGAGGCATCGATGTCGATCACTCCGGCCATCACGCTGGGTTCCTGAGCGACAATCCCGACACTGTGCCCACCGATGCGCGCCAGGCCAATAATTGCGTTCTGCGCCCAGGCGGGTTGGATCTCGAGAAAGGTTCCCGGGTCGCAAATCAATTCAATTACCCGGTGCATTTGATAAGGAGTGGCAGGATCCAATGGCACGATATGATTGAGTTCTTCGATCATCTCGTTTGGGTCGGCATGCGGTGCGCTATAGGGCGGGTTTTCCAGATTGTTCGACGGGAAATAACCCAGCACGGATCGACAAAGGGATAGCGCCTCCTGCTCGCTATCGGTAGAGAGATGGCTGGTGCCGCTGATTGCCATGTGAATATCCGTACCGCCCAGTTGTTCGTGGTCGATTACTTCACCGGTTACTGCACGGATCACCTCCGGCCCGGTCAGGAACATAAATGAATGCTGGCGTACCATGATGATCAGATCGGTCAGCGCCGGGGAATATGCAGCCCCGCCCGCACATGGGCCGAGCATCAGGCTGATTTGCGGGATAACACCTGAAAACTGGGCATTGCGGCGAAAGATTTCCGCATAACCGCCCAAACTTTTCACACCTTCCTGGATGCGCGCCCCGCCTGAATCGATCAGCCCGATGATAGGAACGCCGTTCCGCAAGGCCAGGTCCATCACCCGGCAAATTTTATGGCTTTGCATTTCACTCAAAGTGCCGCCAAACACGGTAAAATCCTGCGCATAGACGTATACCGTGCGGCCATTAATCTGTCCATACCCGGTTACCACGCCATCACCCAAATAACGCTCGTTAGAAAGCCCCATTTCATCGGGGCGGTTGGTGATAAAGGGCTCCAGTTCATTGAATGTACCCGGATCGAGCAGCACATCCAGACGTTCACGGGCGGTGAGTTTCCCTTTGGCATGCTGGGTGGCAATCCGCTCAGTCCCGCCACCCACGCTGGCGCGCTCGCGTATCTCCCGCAGTCTGAGAATTCGTGGATCTTGATCTACCATATACTTTCCTCAAAATTTATCCCGATAAAAGCCCCGGTACATTTATTGTGAAAATTGGTGCAATAACAACTTTTACTATAGTCCCTTTCGGTAAATCCGGTGGGTGTTGAATGTCACCCTTCCTTTCCTACCTCTGTAATATTTTTTTGGTTAACAAGCTGAGCTACAATCATAAGGATGAATACCGGATCTATTATTCTGGATGAGCACTCTCGTTCACGTTTCCGGGGATGCCTGTTGGGTCTGGCTGTGGGTGATGCTCTGGGTACGACCCTGGAGTTCACCACACCGGGAGGTTTTGTCCCCATCTCCGATATGGTGGGTGGCGGGCCATTCAACCTGCCTGCCGGTTTCTGGACGGATGATACCTCCATGGCGCTTTGCCTGGCGGAGAGCCTGGTGGAGCGGGGAGGATTTGACGCCTATGATCAAATGGAACGGTATTGGCGTTGGTACCGCGAAGGTTACTGGAGTAGCACGGGACGTACCTTCGATATCGGAAATACCGTCCTTGCCGCCTTGATGAAATTCCGGCAGACCGGTGACCCGTACGCAGGTTCCACCGACCCAGATACAGCCGGCAATGGTTCGTTGATGCGGCTGGCTCCGGTGATCCTGGCTTATGCCGCTTTACCCAAGGCAGCTATTCTGTATGCGGCGGAGAGTTCGCGCACTACACATGGGGCGCAAACCGCTGTAGATGCCTGTCGTTATTTCGCCGGATTGCTTCTGGGAGTGCTCGGTGGTCTGGACAAAGATCACCTGCTATCCAGTGTGTTTGAACCTGTACCTGAAATATGGAAAAATGATCCCCTTCACTCAGAAATTGAAGCAGTTGCTAGCGGTTCATTTCGCCGGCGCAACCCGCCTGAAATTCGTGGCAGTGGTTATGTGGTGCATGCCCTGGAAGCGGCTTTGTGGGCTTTTTATCATGCTGATAATTTTCGTCACGGTTGTTTGCTGGCAGTAAATCTGGGAGAAGATGCGGATACCACTGCAGCCATCTATGGACAAATCGCAGGAGCGTATTACGGTATCGAGGGGATACCTCAGGATTGGCTGGCTAAACTTACCCGGCGCCAGGAAATTACCGGGCTGGCAGACAAACTTTATTTGCTGGCACAAACCCAGGCAAATATGGGTCCAATGGAGCCATGATGCACAATAAACTCTCGAAACACCTGGAAGGTCAATTTATCGGAGCGGGTGACCTCCCCATTTATTATCAGGCATTTCTCCCTGCACAAGAACCGCGCGCCATACTGATGGTCTGCCATGGGTTGGGGGATCATAGCGGGCGTTATGGCAACCTGGTAAGGGTATTGAACTCCCACGATATCGCCATCTACGCCCACGATTATCGCGGTCATGGTCGCTCAGGAGGTCAACGCGGACATATTCAGTCATGGGATGAGTTATTGTCTGACCTTAAAATGATCCACAACCAAGCCAGGGTAAACCACCCTGACCTTCCCTGTTTTTTATTCGGTCATAGCCTCGGAGGGGTTTTGGCATTAGATGCTGCCCTGAGCAATCCCTCTGCTTATCAAGGGGTGATTGCTTCAGCGCCGGCGCTGATTCAAACCGCCATTTCACCGGGGAAAATCCATCTGTCAAAAATATTAGGGAGATTCTTTCCAAATATTTCCATGCGTAGCGGGTTGGATCCAGCCGGGCTTTCTCGTGATCCTCAGGTGGTACAGGATTACCGCCAGGATCCACTCGTCCATGACCGGGGAACCCCTCGCCTGGCGGTGGAGAGTCTGGCTGCCCAGGAGCGCGTATTGGCTAATGGGCATCTACTGGAAATTCCCCTGCTCTTGATTCATGGTCAGGCAGATCCGCTCATACCTCTAACAGCCAGCCGTCTGTTCTTTCAGCAAGTTACACACCCCGATAAAACTTTGCTTGAATATCCGGAGGGGTACCACGAATCACATAACGATTGGCATTGGGAAAAAGCAATGAAAGACCTGGCTGATTGGATTGTAGCTCACATGTAAAGAGCGCTGATTAAATTGTTTGAATTTCCACATCATTACCGACAAACCTAAATAGCAAACTCGCCCTGGAATGTGTCCAGGGCGAGTTCGTGTAAACAACGCTGATTGCGCATGCCTGAAACCTTAAGCATACGCCGACCACCAGAAACCTGGTGAGGCAAATAAGCGTGTTTACATCTCCAGGGCTTTGTAGCCAGGACCCTCAGAGAAATATTTGTAATTTTCCTCAATATCCGGTGTCAGGTCGACTACTTCACCGGCTTCGAGTTGGCGTACAGTATCGAGGACGACTGGCTCGCCGTGATGGTTGACACCTTCGAAATGACCGGTCAGCGTGCGCAGGCTGATATATTCTCCACCTCGTGCTTCATAGGCCGAGGGGACTTCATCTTCCGTGAAAATTGCCTCGTAAGGACATTCCGGGATGCAGGCGCCACAATCGATGCAGGTATCTGGATCAATGTAGAACCACGGCCATTCAGCCTCGGGCTTGCCAGGAACGATGCATTCTACTGGACAGACGTCAACACAACCGCTGTCTCGCAGACACAGACTGGTAATGATATGGGTCATCGGTACAGCCTCCTCAGAGATAGATGAATTGAGCTATTTATTCGCCTGATACCGGCTGGCGACTTCATCCCAATTGACGACGTTCCACCAGGCTGAGATGTAATCAGCACGCCGGTTCTGGTACTTAAGATAGTACGCATGTTCCCAGACGTCAAGGCCCAGGATTGGGGTAACACCTGCCATTAAGGGTGCATCCTGGTTTGGCATGGAAATTACCGTAAGGTTACCATTCTGCAGACCAAGCCACGCCCACCCACTGCCAAACCGGGTCATCGCTGCTTTTGTAAAGGTGTCTTTAAAATTCTCAAAACTCTGAAATGCCATATCGATTGCCCTGGCCAGTTCACCGCCTGGCTTACCCCCACCTTTCGCTGACATCACCGTCCAGAACAGGCTGTGGTTATAATGTCCTCCGCCATTGTTACGCACCGCAGTTCGGATGGCTTCTGGCAAGTTATCCGGATTGCTGACCAGTTCTTCCAGGCTTTTCTTGGCCAGGTCAGGATGATTTTCAAGCGCAGCGTTGAGGTTACTGACATAGGCGGCATGGTGTTTCCCATGGTGGATTTCCATGGTGCGCGCATCGATGTGTGGCTCCAAAGCATCAAAAGCATAAGGCAACTCAGGAAGTACAAATGCCATTTTTTTCTCCTTTTTCGCTGAAGGTGTAAACGGGAACGATCCTCCGGTTCATCGGCCATCACCAGCTGAAGCAAACCGGATTGCAATACCATGATAACATGCTTTAACCGGGATATCAGGCGATGCCCGGAATTTCAAAAATTGTAGCCCTGGCGCAAGGCTTTGTCAAGAAAACTCGCCTGTCGCAGGGTGGAAGTGAACTTTGGAAAACCCATCAAACTCTACTCCCAAAAAGGTAACGCCATTTCTGACCCTGACGGTGGGCGTACTGGCTGTCTCTACCGCTTCGATATTTATTCGTTTTGCCCAGCAAGAAGTGGCCTCACTGGTCATTGCGGCCTATCGCTTATTCCTGGCTGCAACGCTTCTGGCGATACCGGTGTTTAGTCATTACCGGTCTGCCATAGCGCGCTTGAATCGTCGAGACCTGGCGTCTATTAGCCTGGCGGGGGGATTTCTGGCATTGCATTTCGCGACCTGGATCACCTCCCTGGAGCTGACCACCGTGGTCAGCTCGGTGGTTCTGGTAACCACGACACCACTTTGGGTGGCGATTTTCTCTCCTCTGGTATTAAAGGAGAACCTTGAAAAACGGGCTGTTGCTGGCCTGGTCTTTGCCCTGGTAGGCGGCGGCATCATCGGGGTGGGGGACGTCTGCCAGTTCAAGATGACGGGAGTCGTATGCCAGGGGATTAGCGAATCCTGGTCAACCAGTCATCTTTTCGGTAATTTTTTGGCCCTGTTTGGCGCCTGGATGGCAGCCGGTTATCTGATGGTAGGCAGGCGAGTCAGGGCAAAATATCCTTTGGCGGTGTATGTTTTTCTGGTATATGGCGTGGCGGCAATTGTCCTGATATTGTTTGCTCTGCTGAGCAGGCAGCCCCTCACCGGATTCTCATTCCCCGTTTACCTGTGGTTGGTATTATTGGCGGTTATCCCCCAATTGATTGGACATTCGATCTTCAACTGGGCGCTGGCATACTTACCGGCTTCATTTGTAGCAGTCACTCTTCTTGGGGAACCGATTGGTTCTTCGATTCTGGCTTTTTTCTTCCTTTCCGAGACGCCGACTGTGCCCAATTTATTCGGTGCTATACTTATTTTGACCGGAATTGTCCTGGCTTCCCAGTTGAACCGGCAAGCAAATCGGTATAAGTCAACCGCACCGGCATCGTCCGAGCATGAATAGCAGGATCGTAAAACCAGGAAGTGGGTAAATTAACACGCAATGGAAGAGCGAGCAAATTCTCGGCAGAATCCCCTGGAAAACGAAGTCTCGGGCAAGAACGCCCCACAAAAAGTGGCGCGCGGCCTGGCCTCGTTGTTCTTACGTTTTGAACGTTTTATTTGGGATATCACCGGACTCGGCGCCTGGACGCTGGCTGCCCTGACTCTTCTAGGCCTGGCAGGATGGTCGGAAGGCCTGGCACTTTCAAATTGGACCGCTTTATTACTGCGTTGGTTTGGTCTGGGAGCATGGTTGATACCGGTTATCCTGATGTTCTCGGGAAAGCATTTGCTCGATCACCCGCAACAAGATTCCGTTCGCATTCGCTGGTCGCGTTTATTCATTCTGGAATTGTCCGCAATTTTTGGCCTGGTATTTCTGGGATTATTGAGCGGTACCGACCTGAGCCGGGCGGAGATGGGTCTGGATGGCGGTCTGGTTGGTTGGGCCCTGTCTGAGCTGGTGCTGATCTTTTTACCCTCCGTTATCGCCATACCACTGGTCGCCTTTATTTCCCTATTTTTTCTTTTTATTGGCCTGGGGGGCTGGGAATTTCTGGTGCGCCGGGCAAATCGCCCAACGATCGAAACCTGGAGCGGCGAACCTATGCACCCGGCGGCAGAAATCCTGCGGGATAGCGGCGTCAGCGTATCTCCGGTAACAGGTCAGGCAAATAATGGCATCCAGCTTGCGCCTGCCAGGCGGCAGAAGCCATCTCTGGAAAAAGAATTTCGCAAACATTTCCGCCTGGACCAGCAAGATGAACAATCCGGAACACCCAGACCGCGCGCGGAACATTTACCGCCTCTTGACCTGCTCATGGACGAGAGAGCCATCCGCCCGGATGAGCGGCATATCAATCTGACCGCCGGATTGATCGAAAAAACACTGGCAGAATTTGGGATTCCCGCCCGCGTGGTAGGATTTCAGGTCGGCCCGACGGTTACCCAATTCGCCGTTGAACCTGGTTTTGTCGAAAAGACCGGAAATGCTGAAGAAGACGCCATTCGCCAGAAAGTGCGTGTATCGCAGATCACCGCCCTGCAACGTGACCTGGCGCTGGCTTTATCGGCCCAACGCTTGCGGATCGAAGCGCCTGTTCCCGGGCGCGCCTATGTGGGCATTGAAGTGCCGAATGCCCGCTCTTCGCTGGTACGCCTGCGTCCTTTGCTCGAAACCGAAACCTTCCATAAACTGGAATCTCCGCTGACGATTGCGCTGGGTCGAGATGTCTCTGGCAAGGCGCTGGTCACTGACCTGGCAAAAATGCCCCATTTGTTGATCGCCGGGACAACCGGCTCTGGGAAATCGGTGTGTATTTCCGCCATCACCGCTTGCCTGGTGATGAATAATACCCCGGAGGATTTGCGCCTGGTGATGATCGACCCAAAAATGGTCGAGTTGGTGCGGTTCAACGGATTGCCTCACTTATATGGCAAGGTGGAAACCGAATTAGAGCGGATATTAGGCGTATTACGCTGGACCGTAGCAGAAATGGACCGGCGATATAAGCTTCTGGAGGAATCCCACTCCCGCCATATTGATTCTCATAATCGCAAAATGAGCCGCCGAAAAGATGGCGAGGTTCTGCCCCGGATTGTGGTGCTGATCGATGAGCTGGCCGACCTGATGATGACCGCCCCCGAACAAACCGAACCGGCTCTGGTGCGCCTGGCACAACTGGCGCGCGCCACCGGCATCCACCTGATCGTTGCCACCCAACGCCCCAGCACGGATGTGGTCACCGGTTTGATCAAAGCGAATTTCCCTGCCCGCCTGTCTTTTTCAGTGGCTTCGGGCGTGGATTCACGCGTCATCCTGGATGTTCCCGGTGCGGAGTCCTTGCTTGGGCGTGGCGATATGCTTTTTCTGCCACCCGATGCGCCTGCGCCGGTCCGCGCCCAGGGGGTAATCATCACCGACCAGGAAATCGAGCGTATTCTGACTTTCTGGCAAAAAGAATCGCCGGATACTCTGAGCGAAGAGCCACCCTGGGAAGGGATCCTGGAACAACAGGCAGTGCTGGGCGATCGAGACGATCTGGTGATCAAAGCAATTGATCTGGTAAAAAAATCGCGGCGCGCCAGTACTTCATTGCTACAACGCAGATTAAAAATCGGGTACCCGCGCGCGGCGCGCTTGATGGATGAATTAGAGGAACTGGGAGTGGTAGGACCTTCTCAGGGAGGGGGCAAAGAACGGGATGTGCTCATTCCCCCGGATGGGGATGCGGAATTTGCAACGGTTGAATAACCTGCGAGGAGGATGCTTGACAGTCAGGCCTGCCTGCGATAGCATACCTCCCAGGTTCAACCAGATCTAAACCGCGTACTGTTTGCCTATTAGCTGACTTACCCGACAGTTGGAGATTGCCTTGGAACAAGAAAATCATCAACCCCAACCGATGACCCTGAGCGATCGCATGCGTATTACTTTTAGAGGTGTTCTTAATCCGATCGCCGGTTTTTTTGTAAATCTGGGGCTTTACCCGAACACGATGACCATCCTGGGTCTGGTAGGTAATGTCGTGGCGGCGTATTTTCTGGCGGCCGGCGAATTTGTAATCGGTGGCATCCTGGTGTTGTTAATGGGTCCGATAGACGCACTGGATGGCAGCATGGCCCGCTTGCGGGGTGAAGATGGAGAGTTCGGCGCTTTCGTGGACTCGGTGTCAGATCGGTATTCGGAATTGTTTATTCTCGGTGGTCTGGTTTGGTATTATAGCCAGCAGGCAGAGCCGTTGAATGTTATTCTGGCTTATGCCGCCGCGGCCGGCTCGGTGCTGGTTTCTTACACACGAGCACGGGCGCAATCTTTAGGAAAAGATAGCAAAATTGGAATTTTGACCCGTTTTGAGCGTTATCTGGTGATGGCACCAGCATTGATCTTCAATTTTGCCCCAATCGGGTTAGGGATAATCGCCGTATTTTCAAATATCACCGCACTTCAACGAATTTATGATATTCGTCGCCAGTTTCGCAAGCAGATGAAACGTTGAACTCCCTTATTCGTCAAAAAATCTAATCCCTACGAGGTAAGCAATGCCAGGAATACAAATAGGACCGCTCACGATCATGTATTACGGCATAATTGTTATGGTAGGAGCGGTAGCTGCAGCCTTTCTGGCAGTCTGGAACGCCAGATTTTACAAGAGGAATCCGGATTTTGTGTGGGATGGATTGCTCTGGGTGTTGATTGGGGGCATTATTGGCGCAAGGTTATGGCATATTTTTACGCCGCCGGCATCGATGGTAGAACAGGGAATTGATACCTGGTATTATCTGACCCACCCACTGGATGCAATTAATTTACGCGCCGGGGGTCTGGGAATCCCTGGAGGGGTTTTGGGCGGCGCACTGGCGTTATATCTTTACACGCGTCGTAAAAAAGAAAATTTCCTGGTCTGGGCGGATATTGCCGCCCCGGCCCTGGCGCTGGGACAGGCGATCGGGCGCTGGGGTAATTTTGTCAACCAGGAGGTATATGGGGCGCCTTCCAGTTTGCCCTGGGCAATTACCATTGATCCAGCCTATCGTTTACCCGGTTTCGAATCAGTCGCCACATATCATCCCCTCTTTTTGTATGAGTCGCTATATAACCTGCTCAATTTAGGTATCCTGCTCTGGCTTTCCCGCAAATATCAAAAGCGTTTGATCCCCGGTGATTTGTTTCTCACATACCTGATCATTTACCCGGTCGGGCGATTTTTCCTGGAATTCCTGCGTTTGGATCCCTCTCCGGTCGCCGGTTTAAATATCAACCAGTCTTTGATGGCAATCGTGGCGCCGCTGGCGGCGATAGCATTGGTGGTTCGCCATCAACGCCGTAGCAAAGGTAAAGTTACTGGTAAAGCCGTCCGGTAAAATTTGGCCTTTTTTGTAGTTCCTACAATATTGGTTTCCCGGTAAGCAAAGCCACAGATATGATCGTCACTGAAAACCTGAGCAAAAAATTTGATGATTTCCTGGCGGTGGACGACCTCAACTTGCAGGTATCTACCGGACAGGTTTTGGCTTTGCTGGGACCTAATGGCGCCGGAAAAACCACTACCATCCGTATGCTGACCTCGGTATTACGACCTACCCGCGGTACGGCACGCGTCGCCGGTTACGATGTTATTCATCAGGCAAATGCAGTTCGCGCCAGGGTGGGTGTGCTGACCGAAATGCACGGGCTTTACGACCGGATGTTTGCCGACGAATATCTGGATTTTTTTGGGCAGTTATATGGACTGGCAGAGCATCCTCGACGCGAGCGCCTGGAGGAGTTATTGGAACGGTTTGGCCTGACAGGCGTTGCACGGAAGCGGATCGGTGAATATTCCAAAGGTATGCGGCAAAAATTAGCCCTGGCGCGGGCATTATTGCACGATCCCCCGGTTTTATTGCTGGATGAACCAACCTCTGCGATGGATCCCGAAAGCGCACGTCTGGTGCGTAACGCCATTCTCGACTTACGTTCTGCTGAACGTACGCTGGTTGTCTGTACTCACAACCTATCCGAAGCAGAAGAGCTGGCCGACCAGATTGCGATCATCCGGCTGGGCAGGATCGTGGCTCAAGGTTCACCTCAGGAATTAAAAAAGGACCTGTTAGGTCCGTCAGAATATGAGCTACGTCTGGCAACCCCGCTGAACGGGTATCTTCCTGCGCTGCCCATGGGAGTCAGGATCACAGCCTGGGGGGATACCTGGCTGCGTTACCATAGCTCTTCTCCCCAGACCCACAATCCGGAGATATTGCGCTTTTTCTTGAGCCAGGGATACGACATAACCGATCTGTTTGAAATCCCACGCAGCCTGGAACAGGTCTATTTGCAGGTCGTAGGCAATGGCGACCTCCGGCAAAATCGAGAGGGGCGATATGCTGGCTGAACTACGCCCCGCCCTGATTATTACCCGTCGTGAGGTGCGGGATCAATTGCGGGATTGGCGCATCATTACCCCGATCGTTGCGTTGACGATATTTTTCCCGGGTTTGATGAATTTCACTGCTGCCCAGGCGATCAATTTCGTCCAGCGTTATGGAGCGGAACTGGTCGGTGAACGCCTGATCCCCTTCTTGCTGATGGTAGTGGGGTTTTTCCCGATATCCATCTCCCTGGTGATTGCTCTGGAGAGTTTCGTTGGCGAAAAAGAGCGCCTGAGCATTGAGCCATTATTGAGCACTCCTTTATATGATTGGCAATTGTACTTGGGCAAATTATTGGCCTCCATGGCGCCGCCATTGATTGCCGCTTACCTGGGAATATTTGTATATCTGTTTGGGGTATATCGTCAGGTTGGTTATACCCCTGAACCGGCTCTGTTGATTCAGATCCTGTTGCTGACCACTGTTCAGGCGGTGGTCATGGTGAGTGGAGCGGTGGTGATTTCCACCCAAACGACATCCACGCGGGCAGCTAATTTATTGGCCTCTTTTATCATCATCCCGGTCGCCCTGCTGGTGCAGGGTGAGAGCATGATTATGTTCTGGGGGCAGTATTCGGCCTTATGGTGGGTGATCATCGGTCTGGCGCTGATCGCAGTTTTGCTCATCCGTATGGGTATTACGCACTTTAATCGTGAAGAATTGCTTGGCCGGCAGCTGGATTCGTTAAATTTCAGATGGATTGGAGCCACGTTTATTTCCGGGCTGAAGGGGGAGAGCAGATCATTTAAACATTGGCTGGTCGATTTTTATCGTAACACTTTTTCCGAGCTTGCCTGGCCTGTGCTGGTGGTTTCCCTGGCATTACTGTTGGCTTATTTCACCGGCTCTTCCTTATCCACTACGTTCCCCATACCCCTGGAACGAATCAACCTCGAAGCCGTGAAAGATGGGCAAATCGAAGGTCTGGAGGAGCTGGCGTTCCTCTCGGCGGGAGGCGTTTTCACCCTCTGGTACCATAATTTACGTGCACTGGCGTTAGCGACTTTGCTGGGCATCGCCAGCTTCGGGGTTTTGGGGGTGCTGGTTGTGATGTTGCCGCTGGGGATTATCGGCTATTTCAGCGCCACATTGGCTGCGATTGGCATATCCCCATTCTCTTTTTTGGCTGCTTTTGTACTGCCACACGGTATTTTGGAAATACCCGCGATGATCATCGCCGGTGCCTCAATCTTACGCATAGGAGCCACACTGGCAGGGCCAGCACGTAAAGGGACAATCGGCAGCGCTTTCATATATGCCGTAGCGGATTGGGTCAAAGTATTTGTTTTGATCGTGGCGCCTTTGTTGCTCGGGGCGGCGCTCCTGGAAGTTTATCTGACCCCCGAAATTGTGCTCTGGTTTTTCGCTCAATAATCACAACACCCTACGGAGTCCATTATGCCCGAGTTGGTGATTCTGGGTTCTGCCAACGCCATTCCGGATGCACAACACGAGAACAGTCACCTGTTCATCTCGACAGGCGAGCGAAACGTACTCATTGATGCGCCAGGTAATCCGATTGTCCGTTTGGAACAGGCAAAGGTTAAGCCACTCGAATTGACCGACTTGATCCTGACTCATTTTCACCCGGACCATGTATCCGGCGTACCTAGCCTGTTAATGGTCAGCTGGCTGATGGGTCGCAAATCCCCACTCCACATATATGGACTGGAACATACTCTTGCGCGTGTCGAACGGTTATTGGCGGACTATGATTGGCATCTATGGCCCGGAATGTA
>JAGUYX010000302.1 GCA_020061145.1 Anaerolineales bacterium
CCCCCTCACCCAAACCCTCTCCCCCCAGGCGAGGGCTTTCTTCGAGCCTGCCGGGATTGTCCTCCTGAAGGAGCGTCTTTTGCGGCTGAAGGATCCCTGCGGCGATTGAAATGCTCCAACCGCCGGTCAGGTTAGAGCTGCTGTAGGGGCGGGTCTCAGACCCGCCCCTACTCCATATTTCCCGCGCGCAGGATAACCACCCGATGGCAGGCCTGGACAGACTGAAGTCTGTCCTACAGGTACGACAGGCTTCAGCCTGTCGATTAGACCCCCTCACCCAAACCGCCGCAGTAATCTGGAGTGCTGAAGCTTGCTTCAGCGTTTGAAATTTCGCCGGCAAGCCTCAGCGCAGCTCGGGCACTCCAGGTAAGTCCGTCTTGACGCGCCCGTTTCCCGCGGAGCAGGCTCCGGGCGTTCCCACGAAGATAACAAGGGTCGTCTGTCATTGACTTTGGTTAAATTCCCCCGGTACAAAGTAAAGCGTTATCCGATTTCCCCGGTTTTGATCAGCGAAAACGCCCCGCCGAAGCCGAATTTGCCCTGCGCCTGTCTCTTTCAGCCTGGGTCTGCTGTATAATTAGGGCCGGTTGCGGGCAATCTGGACTGCTTGTCAAGATACTGCCCAATCCATCACGGCTTAGCACCTGAACCAGGAGCTCTCCTGCTGAATGATTATCCTATCCGTTGGAATGCCTCGGGCCGGCTCGGGCTGGTACTACAACCTCACCCATGACCTTGTCACTGCCGCCGGCGGGCAAGATGCCCGTGAAATCCGGCGTCGCTTTCATCTGCAAAAGATCCTGACCGAGGTGAATTGCAACATCGGCGCGCTTACTGCCCGCAGGCTCTTGGCTGTGCTGATCCCCTCGCTGCTGGGTAATACTTTCGTCATCAAAGCCCACGCCGGCCCAACCCCTTTGGGGAAGCGCTTAATTCGTGCGGGCATGCTGCGCGCCGCTTATATCTACCGTGATCCGCGCGATGCCATGCTGTCCGCCTACGAAAACGGCCAGAAAGCCCTGCAAAATGGCCGTCCGAACGCATTTTCCCACCTGACTGATTTTGAGGCCTCGGTCACGTTTATGCAAGCTTACATCAAGATTTCAGAAGCCTGGTTGGATTGTGAAGAAGCCCTGCATACGCGTTATGAAAGCCTGGTCGGCGACTATGATGTGGAAGCCGCCCGGCTGGTAAACTTCTTAAAACTCGACCGCCACTCTCCAGCCATTCAGGCAGCGATCGACCGCTATCGCCCGGAGCAGGCGCGCTCCGATCAAAAAGGATTGCATTTCAATAAAGGCATCTCCGAACGCTTCCGCAACAAAATGACCCTCGAACAGCAGCAAGTACTGCTTGAAAAATTTGGGGACTACCTGGAACGGCTGGGATACGAGCTCTAATTTGCTTATTTTTTGCTCATTCGCGAGATAATGAGCCCAGTCGCCTGGGATTCCCCACGACAGGAGCCAAACGGACAGCACACCTGTTATCAAAACGATCCTCGAGCAGTTCCTGCGCCGCCGCCTGAATCATCTCGCTGGCCCGCAGGCGATTTTGCTCACGCAACAGGCCCTGCTGCGCCAGCTCTCCCCAGCCATTTTGTTCTCCCAGCCAGAAGCGGGCGGCTGCCCTATAGGCTGCGCCAAAACGTATGGCGATCCCCAGCCGGGAAATTTCGCCTTCCGCCAGCCGGATTTTCCGGGAATAACCCTCCAGAATGGCTTTCACCCGCGGGGAGTCCACCCGCAGACTTTCTCCGGAGCCGGTATAACCGTCCTCCAGCAGGGTCGCCAGATCCAGCAGGCGCAGCCCCCGCCCGGCGTATTCCCAGTCGATCAACGCCAGGCGCCCGTTGGCGAGCTGCAATACGTTACCCGGATAACAATCGCCATGGACGAGGCACTCCGGCAATCCTTCCAGCTCGCCGGCCTGTGCGAGCGCCTGCTGGCAGGCCTCCAGCAGAGGCAGCCACTCGTCCGGCAAATCGTCAATCGCCGCCAGCACACCGCTCGCCCGCTGCGCCGCATCCCGCGGGGGATGCCACCAGGCCTCCGCCTGGGAGGCGAACCCTCCCAGGGCATGCAAACGCCCCACCAGCTCGCCCATGGCAAGATCCTGGTTACGCGCCTCGTCCGGCGTCTCGCCGGGCAGGTAACGAATCAATAAAGCCGCCCAACCTTCCCAGGTGGATACGACCATTTTCTCCAGGGTGCGCTGCACCACGGGCGCCGGGAAATCGTGCCGCTGGCACCACAGGAGCGCCTGCGCCTGGCGGGTTAACCAGGCCTCGCTGCTGCCTGCCTCCAGCCTGGGCGGCAAACGCCGGTTGAGCCGGCGGGTGCGCAACAGCCATTGTTTCCCCTGGCGGTTTGCTACCCGAAAAACATGGGTTTCGGCATCCACCGACGTGCGCCGGCGCACGACCTGCGGGGTGAACCCGTAAAGATCCAGCAGCAAACGCCCAACTTCGTCGATATCCAAGGCCAGCCGTGTGTCTCCTTCGCCTGTATAGATTTTACACCGACTTGGAGACGCCCAATCGTCACAGGGATCCTTCAGTCGCAAAAGATGCTCCATCAGGAGGACGATACAGGGCGACGAAAAACCCTCTCCACCCCTGGGGGGAGAGGGTTTGGGTGAGGGG
>JAGUYX010000059.1 GCA_020061145.1 Anaerolineales bacterium
CCCCCGGATCCCTTTATAATTTACCTTACCCCGGAGCGCGGGTGGAATTCAGCTTGTATCCCGAACAGTCTGCTTGATACAGGAGATGCATATGACCCAGCCAGATGTCACCACCGCCATAAACCTGATTCGAGCTGCGCTGGCAGCCAATGATCTGGACACCGTGGTCGAATTGTTACAGGGGATGAAGTCGCCAGACCAGGCGGAAATTTTTGAAGAGCTGGAAGATGAAGATCGTGTACGTATATTTGGGTTGTTGGAGCCGTCTGAATCGGCGGATATCCTCGAAGAGATGGAGGACATCGACGCCGCAGAACTGATTCAGGCGCTGCCGCCACAGGACGCCATCCGCATCGTCGACGAAATGGAGCCCGACGAAGCGGCAGACCTGCTGGGGGATATCACCGATGAGCAGGCCGCCACCATTCTGGCAGGTCTGGATCACCCCGAAGAAATCCGCCCCTTATTACTGCACCCGGATGATAGCGCCGGCGGTCTGATGACCTCCGAATTCCTGGCTTTGCGGCGCAGGATGACCGCTGCAGAAGCCATCGAGGCCATTCGCGCCTGGCAACCGGATGCGGAAACGATCTATTACCTGTATGTCGTGGATGGAGAAAACCGCCTGAGCGGCGTGGTCAGTTTGCGCCAATTAATTGTTGCCCAACCCACCGATCGTCTGCAGGATATTATGGACTCCGAGGTGTTAGCGGTCCCGGAAGGCACCGACCAGGAAGAAGTCGCCCGCCTGATGTCCCGCTATGACCTGCTTTCGCTACCGGTGGTTGACGAGCGCCAGGTGCTGCGGGGTGTGATCACCATTGATGATGTGGTCGATGTGCTGGAAGACGAATCTACGGAGGATATCCAGAAGTTTGGTGGCGCTCAACCCCTGGATCAGCCTTATTTGCTGACCAGAGTGACCAACGTGGCGCGTAAACGCATCGGCTGGTTATTATTATTGTTTCTTACCGGAAGCCTGACCGGCACCGTTATGCAAATTTTCGAGAATGAACTCGATTCGATGGTTGCCCTGGCGTATTTTGTGCCGCTGCTGATCGGAACCGGGGGTAATGCTGGCTCACAGACAACCAGTACGATTATTCGCGCTCTGGCGGTTGGCGAAATCGACCTGGGGGATGCATTCTGGTCTTTGTGGCATGAATTACGGGTCGGCCTGATCCTGGGGGTGGGCATGGCGGTTTTTGCATTTATCCGGGCAATTACCTGGGAATATGGCTACGATCTGGCTGTGACGGTTGCGCTGGCGATTCTGATGATCGTCGTGTGGGCAAACGCGCTGGGCGCCATCCTGCCCTTGTTGGTCGCCAGGTTGAAAATGGATCCCACGGTCGTATCCGGCCCGGTGATGAGCACGCTGGTGGACGCGACCGGATTGTTTATTTATTTCACGATTGCCCGGCTGATCCTGGGTTTTTGACGGATAGCGCATTATGATGCCGGCAATTACCCCTTATTGCCAGCCAGGATGCCTGCGTATGGCCGGGGAATCTGTGCCAACCGGCGATATGAAGACTGCTAAAGCCAGATAGCATTCTATTGGGTAAAATTAGGTATTGTGCATGCGTTGGTGAATATTGCATATGCCGGTCCCTGGAGGCCGCGCAAGGAAAATTTAAACCTGTTGAGAGCGAGGATAACGAAAATGTCTGGCTTAAGTGAACGATTTCCCGCGGGAGTTTTGACGGGGGATCAGGTACAGGAATTATTTGCGGTAGCCCGGCAACGCCAATTTGCCCTGCCGGCTGCCAATTGCACCGGCACCAATACGGTCAACGCCGCCCTGGAGACCGCAAGCGAGGTAAACGCACCGGTAATCATCCAATTTTCAACCGGTGGAGCCGCTTTTTTTGCCGGTAAAGGTTTGAAGAACAGCGATCAGCAGGCGGCAATCGCCGGCGCGATTTCGGCTGCGGAACATATCCACCGGGTGGCGCCTTTGTATGGCGCCCGGGTGATCTTGCATACCGATCATTGCCCCCGTAAGAATTTGCCCTGGCTGGATGGTTTGCTGGATTACGGCGAGAAATTTTACCAGGCGCATGGCAAACCCTTGTATAGCTCGCATATGATCGACCTTTCCACCGAGCCTATTCAGCAAAATATCGAAACGGTCAAACGCTATCTGGAGCGGATGAGCCGGATGGATATGACCCTGGAGTTCGAGCTGGGGATCACCGGCGGCGAGGAAGATGGGATCGACCATTCCGGCGTGGAAAGCTCACGCCTGTATACCCGCCCGGAAGATGTGGCTTACGCTTACGAAGAGCTGCTGAAAGTCAGCGAGCGCTTTACCATCGCAGCTTCTTTCGGGAATGTGCACGGGGTTTATAAGCCGGGTAATGTAAAGCTCGAACCCAAAATCCTGCGTGATTCTCAGGAATACGTACAGAAAAATTACCACACGGCGGATAAACCGATTAATTTTGTTTTCCATGGGGGTTCGGGCTCCAGCGTGGAGGAAATCCGCGAAGCGATCTCTTATGGCGTGGTCAAATTCAATATTGACACCGACCTACAATGGGCGTTATGGGATGGCGTTCGCCAGTATTACCTCAAACACGAAGCCTATTTACAGGGACAATTGGGCAATCCGGAAGGCCCTGAAAAGCCGAATAAAAGCTATTACGATCCGCGCGCCTGGTTGCGCAGCGGGGAGGAATCCTTCAAAGCCCGGCTTAAAGCCGCCTTTGAAGATTTACAAAACATGAATACCCTCGACGGAGGGATTTAATGTAACCAATCCAGGTGATTGGCGAGGCTGCCATCCAGGTAGGACAAAACGGCCTGAGTGGGGTCGCTCAAATCGGTAATGCAGACTGCGATTTGATTTTCCTGCAAATATTGATAAGCGCCCTGGCCCATGCCGCCGCCAATCACTGCGTGACAATCTCTGAGATTGGCGATCATCTGCATATGCCGGCTGGTTGCCTGTGAGCCAAAACCATGCCCGCTGCTTGTTGAGTGGCGGGCATGGTTTTCATCCCGGGAAGCGGAAAAAGAAGCGTGTCCAGCTTTTTCGCGGAGCTCCTGCGATTGGACAACACCTGCCTCGATGGTAAACACCAGGTAATACCTGGCTCGCCCAAAATGCTGGCTGATGGTTTTTCCATCTTCGGTGAATACGGCGATTTTCATGGGCACTCCATTTATCGTTTTTCACTGACGTACAGATATACCGCCAGAGCCGCAAACCCCAACGAACCCGCTGCGGAAATCAGCGTGCCTATCTGGCGCAGTGAGTTCAACAATCCGGATGCGCCTCCCGGTGAGGTCTCATCTGCGAGGCCAGGCGAAGTCGATGGCGGGTTGGTGGAGGACACGGGAGGTGAGCAGGGGTGGGGTTTGAGGCCGGCTATTTCCTCGAATCTGGCGATATACCGGGGTGCGTCCTCTGCATGGCAATGCGTACAGGTGGGCGGGTTCGCCAGGGTGGGCCGGGCAACCAGGCCCTGGTGCGCCGGCTCTTTGTTGGGAGTGTTCGGATCGCCGCTATGGCAATCCACGCAGGTGGCGGTTGATTCATGAATACAGTAAGCTTTCCCGCGGTCATAGTTAAAATATAAATCGAGGTGACATTCCTGGCAGGGGGTGGGCTGCTCAGGATCGGCGGATTGCGCCAAAGCCGGGCTGGAAATCCCCAGCAGCAAAATGAAACTCAGGACCAACCCCAGGTGCACATATAAAAGCCGGCCGGTTCCACGGGGAGCGCATTGTTGAGGGAAGTGGGATGTACGTTTGGGGCTCATCGCCGACCGCCTTTCGCCAGGAAAATCATTTACCTGGATTAATCATTGAGTGAACCGAAAAATGATTAGCCAGCATGGATATACAAAAAAAGTGTGTATAATTAACTGGTACAGGTTTAAAATAACAAATAAATGTACAAATGTCAAGAAAAGTAGTACACCAGACTGTAAATCAGAAAAATTTACACATTAATATGGTGAACGATGAATTTATCTGGTTTATGGGATGGGTACAGGGTGTTTATCAGCCCATCACCCGGGAGAGAACCAATGGTAGAGGCTAAAACTTTAGGGGAACGTTTGAAATTAATCCGTAAAGAGCGTAATCTATCGCAACGCGAACTGGCCGAGCGGGCGGGGATATCCGCCAATGCCGTCAGTTTAATTGAACGCGATGAAAATTCACCCAGCGTGGCGACATTGCAAAGCCTGGCCACAGCCTTGAACATTCGGATCAGCTACTTTTTCGAAGAGGATGGCGACCGGGAGGTGATCTTTATCCGCGCAGGGGAACGCCCGGCGCTTGCCACCTCCGGTGTGAGAATCGAAGGATTGGGAGGGGAATTACCGGGTCAGGAAATCGAGCCTTTCGTGGTTTCCTTACCTCCGGGTTCGGATAGCGGCGAGCGGGTCGTCGGACATTCCGGTCACGAGCTGGTGTATTGTCTCAGCGGATCGATTGAATACAATATTCGACAGGAGGTGTATCAGCTTCAGCCGGGCGACATGCTGATGTTCCAGGCGGCTTTACCTCATCGCTGGCGCAATCCAACCGGTGAACTGGCTTCTTTCTTACTGATTTTACAGACCCCGGGGGAAACCGCCGCGCCGGTGCAGCACCATTTTTCCGATTTTCCATCGCTCACCCATTTACGCTAGCAGGAAAATAGCCCATTTTTCCTTGATGGGGATCATTTTCGCCTTTCCTGTGATAAGCTAAGGTAAACTTGCATAACCGGCCGCGGTCAGAGCGGATGCCATTGGAACAAGACTCTATGCGCCTGAGGATGTCGCCTCCGCAAATCATTAATCCTTGCTTCCGGTCACCATATGATCTTATTTTATAAAATCCGCCTGGCTGCCTGTGCCAACCCAGATAATTTTCTCGTGGATAAGTCCTTTCCGGGAGGGAATACGTGAAAACCCTCGATGATTATTTCAACCAACGGCCTGAGGAATACCTGGCTCAGTTGCACGAGCTGGTAAACCTCGAATCTCCCACCAGTGATAAGGCCTCCGTCGATCGATTGGGCGCAAGGGTGGCAGAGGAATTGCGTAAGCGAGGCGTACGGGTCGAAATCTTGCCGCGCCAGCACACCGGCAACCTGATCCTGGGACGCCTTCCGGGGGTATCCTCCGAACATCGAATTTTGATCATGTGTCACCTGGACACGGTCTGGCCGTCGGGTACGGTGGAGAAAAGACCCTGCGTGGTAAAAGGCGAGCGATTTTTCGGCCCGGGTGCGGCGGATATGAAGGGCGGGATCGTCATTGCCCTGGCAGCATTAAAAGGCTTACAGGATTTAGGTCTCAGTCCGGCTGCGGAGGTGGTGTTGCTCTTCACCCCGGATGAAGAAACCGGAAGCCTTGCCTCCTATGAGACGATCGTTGAGCAGGCCCGACAAAGCCGGCTGGCAATCTGTATGGAGCCGGGTATGGCGGACGGCTCGTTGAAAACGGCGCGTAAAGGGGTGATGACTTTTCAAATCACCACAACCGGCAGGGCTGCCCATGCCGGCGCGGATCACGCGGCGGGTGTGAACGCCATCGAAGAAATGGCGCATCAGATTCTGGCCCTACAGGCAAAAACTGATTACAACCTGGGAACCACGGTCAGTGTGGGGAGGATCGATGGCGGCGTGGCTACCAATATCGTTTCCCCTAACTGCACGGCCTGGGTGGATGTGCGCGTGACCGTTCCTGAGGAACGCAAGCGCATCCGGCAGGAGATTCTTGCGCTTAAACCCCGGCTGGAAGGCGCTGCTCTGGAAGCTAAAGAAACGGAAGGTCGCCCGCCCATGCCTCGCGACGCGTTGATGGTCGAAACTTTCCGCCGCGCCAGCCAGATTGCCGCCCGGCATGGCCTGCACCTCACCGAAGCCAGCACGGGTGGCGCTTCGGATGCCAATCTGGTGGCAGAGTTTGGGATACCCATCCTGGACGGTATGGGGGCGGTGGGGGGAGGTTTGCATGCAACCGATGAATACGTTGAGATCCGCAGCCTTCAGGAACGGGCGAAATTGCTTGGCGCCATCCTGACCGAATGGGAATTTTAAGCCGGGGCAGCGCGACGGTTTCCACAAACCTGCGTATATCCCATAGGAGGATAACACCATGAGAATTCTCATCCGCTGGTTGATTATTATGGCTTCTCTGTATGTCGCCGTCTGGCTGGTGCCGGGGATCCAGGTTCAGGATTCCAATGCCTGGCTGGCTTTCGCCGTGATGGCCATCATACTGGCCTTTGTGAACGCAGTCATCCGTCCGATCCTGGTCTTTTTTTCCTGTGGTTGTATCGTCGCCACCATGGGGTTGTTTATGCTGGTGATTAATGCCGCCACCCTGTGGCTTTCGTCTTATATTGCCCAGGCGTTCGGGGTGGGTTTTGTGGTGGATGGCTTCTGGGCGGCGCTGTTTGGCTCGATTGTGGTCAGTGTGGTATCGTTTGTGCTTTCCATCTTATTCCCAGATAAAGAAAAGCACAAAAATAAATAAACTATAAAGTGAGTTTGAATTTTACCGGTAATGATCTGGTCGGGCTGGTTGGCTTATTCCAGCCCGATCAGTTGATATGCCGGAGACGAGCCGGGTTCCTGATCGAAGCAGCCCGCCAGCAGGCTGAACCCCTGGGGATCGACGCACAGCGTGGCTGTGTGGGTACGCTTGCCTCCATTGGCCTCGAAGGTTACCTGGTAGACCCGGTCAGCGAGTAATGCGGTTTGCAGATGGCGCAGGGTATTTAATTCCGGCAGTGTGTACTCCCGGCGAATGAAATATTCCGCCACCTGCTCGATTTTTTCGTAACAGGTGCGCCCGCGGTAATAATCCAGTACCATTTTGCCCTGCTGATATTCGAGAATGAGGCGCCGCGCATCCTGTGGCGGGACGCGCCCGTAAAACAGGGCATGGGGCATCAGCACCAGGTTGGCCGAGAAGCGGTGCCCGCCGACGTGGCTGGTCTGCCAGACATCCGGCGCAAATTCCCCTTCCAACTGCTGGTAAACGGGCAGCCCGTTCCTGGCGCAACATGGATCGCGCCTGCCATTGGTGCACACCAGGTAGAGCGGCTTCTGGCGCAAATAAGCCGCCAACGCCTGAGGGTCTTTTACCAGGGATAACAAATCCAGATCGAGCAGGTCTGCGTAATTTTGCAGCTCAAACTCGTAGAGCCTGGGTTGGGTTTCAGCGGAAACACACAGGAAGAAACGCCGCCCCCCGCTCACTCTCCGGGGCGACTGGCGCAAAAGCAGCACCTTTCCCAGCTCCAGCCTGTGCGCAGTGGACTCTAACATCTCTTTGACCGGGTTGGGCAATGAGCTTTCGGGCAGCGCCTTTTTGCCCATCGGCTGGTCGACTTCAATCATCAGCCAGTGACGGGCGGGTTTGATGCTGCCGTAAAGCGGTTCCTGAGCCTGCAGCGAAAGCGCCGAGCAGCTTTGGGCGAGATTGATTTCCGTCATATCTACCTGGTGAATGGGAATTTTATTTTGGCCAGATGCTGCCTGCGGGTACGATGCCGCCCGCCGGGACATCCGCCTTGACCGTCGCGCCGTTACCGATGCGCGCTTCAGCCCCAAGGTTAACCTGCAAATTAACCGTGGCGCGCATACCGATCAACGTCCGGTCTCCCACGGTTACCCCGCCAGCCAGGGTCGCCCCGGGCGACAGGTTGGCATATTGCCCGACCCGGCAATCATGGGAGACAATCGCCCCGGTGTTGATGATGCTGCCATAACCAACCGCCGCCTGGCTGCCCACATACGCCAGAGGAAAAACCTGCACACCATCTTCGAGACTTGCGCTGGGTTCGATCACCGCCGAAGGGTGGATAACTGTCGGGCAGGAGAACCCGGCGGCATGCAGGCGTTCAAAGACCGCCAGGCGGGCACGGATGTTGCCAATCCCGCCGACCGCA
>JAGUYX010000040.1 GCA_020061145.1 Anaerolineales bacterium
AGGAGAAATTCGGTGTGGAGGTCGATGTAATCGCTGTTGGTACTGGCCAGGCCCTTGTTCTGGGTCAGGATGGCAACGCTGATGTTTTGTTAGTGCATGACCGGGAACGCGAAGAGGCATTCATGGCTGCCGGTCATGGATCGCGCCGAGAAAATGTGATGTATAACGATTTCATTTTGATTGGACCGTTATCAGATCCGGCAGGCATTCAAGGTGACGAAGAAGCAAAAATAGCATTTACCAAAATTGCCAGCTCGAAGGCGGTGTTTATATCGCGTGGCGATGACTCCGGTACGCACGCCATGGAGAATAGAATCTGGGAAGCAGCGGGTATTAAACCCGACGGCGACTGGTATATCTCAGCGGGGCAAGGGATGGGAGAAGTTTTAACCCTGGCTGGCGAACTGCAAGGATATACGTTAAGCGATAGGGCAACCTATTTGACCCGTACCTTGACTGGACTGGATCTGGTTGTCCTGGTGGAAAAAGATGTACTGTTGCTGAATCCATATGGAGTGATCGCTGTAAACCCGGACAAGGGGTCACATATTCAAGCAGACCTGGCCAATAAGTTCATTGAGTGGATTACCTCATTAACCGTACAGGAAAAAATCGGCCAGTTTGGTATGGACAAATTTGGCCAACCGCTATTTTTCCCCGACTCCCAGGCCTGGCGGGATTCAAATTGAGCAACTTAGTTTTTGATCTAAAGAGTGTTTATATGTAGTAATAGATACACAGGAATAAAGAACTGGTTTGGTGCTGGTAATATGATTGATGCCGAAAAGGTAGAAAGTGGATTCTGATGGCAAATCATGCGCCAAAATTTGGTTATTTCCTCATTCCCACCGCGGCCGAGTATTCCCAGTTGCTCGAACAGGCTTTGCTTTGCGAGCGGTTGGGTCTGGATTTGATCGGTATTCAGGATCATCCATACCAGTATCGCTTTCTGGATACCTGGACGTTAATTAGCGTCCTGGCAGCTCAGACCGAGCGTATCCGCTTCTTTCCGGATGTGGCGAACCTGCCCTTGCGCCACCCGGCGGTGTTGGCAAAATCAGCCGCCTCTTTGGACGTGATTACTGGCGGCAGGATCGAGCTGGGCTTAGGAGCGGGAGGGTTCTGGAAGGCAATCCAGGCCATGGGTGGACCGGGCCGTGAGCCGGGAGAAGCGTTGGCTGCTGTGGAAGACGCCATTCACATCGCCCGCTTGATGTGGCGCGGTGAAAGAGGCGCCCGTTATGATGGCAGGATTTATCGTCTTCTGGGGGTAAATCCTGGGCCGGTTCCGGCTCACCCGATGCAAATCTGGATTGGTGGCAGCGGGCCGCGCATGTTAGATCTGATCGGACGATTGGCCGATGGCTGGATTCCGTCTACAGCCTTCATCCCTCCGGAGAAACTTCCCGAAATGAACCGGCGGATCGATGAAGGCGCCGGCGAAGCGGGTCGGAATCCCGAGTTGATTCGCAGGATGTATAACCTGATGGGCAGGATCACCCGCGGTGAGCGGGGAGGGTATCTCGAAGGCCCGGTGGATTATTGGGTGGACGAGTTATTGGGCCTGGCCCAAAAATGCCGGGTAGATAGTTTCATTTTTGCCCCACAAGAAACCACAGTTGAACAAATCCACCTGTTTGCTGACGAAGTGGTGCCGCGCGTGCGGGCTAATTTCTGAGCGATTCGTCGATGAAAATCGCTCTGCTTACGTATGGCTCGCGCGGAGATGTACAACCCTTCCTTGCACTCGCTTTAGGATTACAAAAAGCCGGTTTCTCCGTGCGTCTGGCTGCACTCCGCGCCGGGCCGGCTCCCATTCCGGTTACAAAACTTAGCCTGGATAAATTGTGCACTGCGCTGAAGCAAGCCGCCAGCCCGGAAATTCGTCGTCAGACCTCTTCAAATTGGGAAACAACGCCCTCTGTCTTTTCCCTCATCGCCAGACGCAAAGCACCGATGTAACCTCCGCCGATAACCAGTGCGGCGCCGGCAAACAACACCGGGCCAAGCTGCTGCCGGTTAACCAGGCTGAGCCAGCCAGGGTGACAAAGGGAAAAAGAACAAACGCATAAGAAGTGGCGGAAGCCGTCCAGCGTTGTAAAACAAACCGGAACAGGATAAATACCCCGCAGGTGTCAAACAGCACCAGGTATATCAGGGAGAGCCGGGTGGGCAATTGAACCGGGACTTGGCGGGTTTCCTCCAGCAACAACGAGGTCAGGAAGATGATGATTGCCCCGCAACCCATCGCCACCGCATTCATCGGAATGGGGTGCATCATAGGGAACATTTTAACCATCACATTGGATTCGGCGATAAAACCGTCGCCAGAACAATCGCCAGCGAGTAAGGCAAGGGTGTGTTCGCCCGCACCTGTTCGCCAAATACCAGGGCAATTCCGCCCGCAGCCGGTAAAGCGCCAAAAAATGCCTGCCAGCGAAACGATTCCTGCCGGTGCAGGATGGCAAAAAGCAGGGTCAGGAGGGGAACCAATGCCAGGATGACCTGTGTCAGGCCGGGTGGCACTACCTGTAAACCCCAATACAGGCAGGCGTAACTGCCGCCGATTCCCAATGAACCAAAAAAAATGCCTCCGAAAAGTGCCTTCCCTTTTGGTAAGCTAATCGCATTTTCCAGGTGAGGAACAATAATATTAGCGCAGCGGACACAAAGCGCAACGTGGCGCCCCAAAATGGGGGGAGTTCCATCACCGTGAAACGTACGCCAATGGCATTAAATCCACCTAACAGGATGGTAATAAAAAATGCCGACAGGGTCAGAGAATCGAGATTGCCAGTTTTCACC
>JAGUYX010000220.1 GCA_020061145.1 Anaerolineales bacterium
GAGCAAATTGGTTTCTGCACAATCTTTGGAGACCCTGGCTAGGGTTGTCCGTAAATCGGGCTGGTTGGGGTTGGGCAGCCTCCTGCTGATCGTGCTCGCCGCCTGCGCCCCGGCAGTCGACCCGATTTTCACCGAAGAAGTCGAACTCTCTACCTCAAACTTGACTACCCCTGCCTCGCTCACCGCGCTCCCACTGCCGACCTTAACAGCAAGTTTTACCCCTGTCCCGACGATCACCCCAACCTCCACACCAACGAATACACCAGTGCCAGAAATCACGCTTTTATTTACCGGGCAATATGTCCCCGGGAGGTGTGTGCAGCAGGCAGTGGAGGCTCGTGGTGGGGCAGATTATATTTTTGACGAAATACGCCAACTAATTCAATCTGCCGACCTGGCGGTAGGCACGTTGAATGGCACCCTGAGCGCCATCTCGCCGCCTACCGGTTGTACCCGTACTTTTGTGCTGGCGGGTAGCCCCGAGCATGCCGATGCCTTGCGCGAGGCCGGTTTTGACGCGCTGTCCGTGGCGACCAATCACATCAAAAATTGCAATTTTTCCGCCTGCGGCGACCGCGCTTTCTTCGAAACTCTTCAGAATTTAAATCGGGTGGGGATTATACCGATCGGTGCAGGGGCAAATCTGGCTATAGCCATGCAACCCCAAATCATTAAAATTCATGGGGTGCGTTTCGGGATAGTGTCGTTGGGTGAGATTGAACCGCGTGCTTTCGCCAGCGAAAGTGAGCCAGGGATTGCTGTATTAACCGCTGAAAACCTGCAACAGGCCATTGCTGAGGCGCGCGCTCAGGCAGATGTGGTGATATTCATGCCCCATTGGGGTCCGGAATACAGCCCCAGGCCCAACCCCAACCAGCTGAGGTATGCTCAACTGGCAGTAGAAGCGGGTGCAGATCTGGTGGTGGGCAACCATACCCACGTGGTGCAGGCGATCCAGATCATTCAGGAGGTGCCGGTATTTTATGGGTTAGGGAATTTTGTGTTCGACCAGACCTGGTCACAGGAAACCACGGAGTCGGTGATGCTGCGGGTGCGCTTTCGCGGGCAGGAATTATCGAGCTATGAGCTGATTCCGGTCTATTATGGGCGTGAGGGAGAAGTGTATCTGGCGGATGAAACCCAATCCGCAGAAATCTTAGAGCGCATTGCAAACGCCAGTCAGAGCATCCCGGGTACTGAAGAGTAAAGTATAACCGTGATTCGGGGGGAAATGTTCAGCCTGTTTCTGTGGAAGCAGCCCAGTTTTCCAGGGCATCCAGGTGCGCAAGGTAATGCTCGTAAGTATTTTCCGCCAGGATCACCCAGGGAGGCACATCTTCCGGCCAATCCCGAAAATTGTGGGGAGTAAGAAAATCATCTGCGGCAAGTGATTCTAGATGCGGGGTGAGCGCCCGGTGGATCTGCTGAAATTCTGCCAGGATCTCCTCCCAGCTGCGATCTTTATTTTGCGCATAAATTTCCCGGTTACGCTCGACATGATTTTTCTCCCATAATTCCGAGCCAACCAAAGCGCGTGCAGTTAATGCACCGATCATTTCCCGCTCATACCAGGCGATGTGCGCCAGAAGGTCTTTGACTGACCAATCCCCTTCTACTCCGGGTTGGGTTACTCTACCGGCAGGAATTTTCGCCAGGATTCCTTCCAGTCGATTCCATTTCTGATGGAACAGAGTTAAAAACTTCGCTTTATCCATCGTTTGCCTCCCAAAACAGGTTATTGCTCAGCGCTGGCCTGGCAATCGGCGCACAGGCCAAAAAGCTGTAACCAATGCTCCTGAATCTGGTATCCGCTGGCCTGGCTGACACTCTCCATCAGCGCGCCCATCCGCTCCCCATCCCCGGAAAAATACTGCACCCGGTTGCAGCGCTGGCAGATCAGTAAATGCTGGTGCCCATTCACCGCGGCGATAAACGCCTGGCAGCCATCGGGATGGTGGACACGTTGCACCAGTCCCTGTTCCTCCAGTTTTTCCAGGGTGCGATAGACGGTCACCAATCCCAGGCGGGGGTATCGCCGGCGCGCCCGGTCATAGAGGGTTTGCGGGTCCAGTAAAAACTCGGAATTGGCGATGATCTCAACCACGGCCTGGCGCGGGGCGGTCAGCCGGTACCCGGCGGAACGTAACTCTTTCAGCCAACGCTGGCTGGCGCTGGATAGCTGCGTGCCTGATCTGTTCATGCTGCGATTTTATAGCCAATTTTTCGCAGGAAGTCTTTGCGCCAGGTTATATCTTCCGCGCCTTCCACGCCCAGAGGGCTGGAGCCATCTACCACGCCGATTATGCCTCTTCCCTGCCCGGTTTCAGCCAGGATCACCTGAGTGGGGTTGGCTGTGGCGCAAAAAATCCGGCATACTTCGGGGACAGCTTTGATGGTATTCAAGACATTGATGGGAAAGAAACCTTCCCCCAGGAAAATGATAAAACTATGCCCGGCGCCTATGTTTTTCAAGTTGCTGATGGCCAGATTTTCCAGGTGTTCATCGGTGCCACTGTGACGAATCAGGCATTTACCAGACGCCTCGCTGAATGCCAGACCAAATTTGATCCCTGGAACCGAGCCGACCAGCGCTTCGTGGATATCTTCCACTGTTTTGATGAAATGCGATTGACCCAGGATAAAGTTGAGGTTTTCAGGTTTTTCAATTGTCACGGTTATGAGGTGCATGGCAGACTCTCCTGCAATAGCTTGGGAGAAGCGTTCAGAGTAAGTTTCTCTTTGCTTCAGCGATTTCCTGGTTTATCGATCCGGATAACACCGGCGGGATCCCCTCTGGCAATGCAGCCAATCGGGTTTAATTCCAACATCGTGCCATCGGCGACGAGCTTACCTGCAGCCTGTAAGGTGCCTGCTTCCAGGTAACACTCTACCCGGCCGGAGGTGCGCCCCCAACAGATCGGGCAACGCTCGATCACCCAATACCAGGCCTGTTCGTCCTCATCGAGATGAACTTTTTGATCGCTGACCGCATTAATAAACCGAGCGAAAAATTGCAACGCCAGGCGCACCCTAGCCTCCAGATTACCCGACTGGGTGGCGGACTGCAAAGCCCGAGAAACCGGGCCAAAAGCGTCTAAACCCAATTCCAGCCTGCGTTCCCCGGCGCGGATGGCGAAAACTCGCCCACCGCGCTCGCCAAACATCTCCCAGAAGGCTCCCTGGATGTTTGAGAATGTCTGGAAAGGGAATTCCTTGCGAGTATTATCCGGGGGATAGTTGTCGATCAACTCTGATGCTCCAGCCCGGTTCAGCAACACCGCCACTCCTTTGGCGCCCAACACTTCTTCTGCAGAAACCAGCACCAGCCGTGTCCACAGGTTGGGATAATAATAGGCAGGTTCTTCGTTCGTAGTTGGCACGGAAGGCTCACTCATGGCTGTGTACCGCTCAACCGGGTGATTACCATCCGCTGCCGCAGGCTCAGTAAACCCCATACCAGGAAAAAAATCAGGGTGCAGGCCAGCACAATGGCCGCCCCGGAGGCCAGCCCCAGATAATACGAGGCGTATAACCCTACCACGCCCGACAGGGAAGCAATTAACGCAGCCAGCGCCATCATAACCAGCAGGCGTTTGGTCAGGAGGTATGCTGTGGCTGCCGGAGTGACCAGGATGGCCAGCATCAGCGCGACACCCACCGTCTGGATGGCAACCACAATGCTGATGGCAATCAATACCAGCAGGAGGTAATGTAACAGGCGGGTGGGCAGGCGCAGGGTGGTCGCCAGCACGCTGTCAAACGAGATCACCATAAATTCTTTATACAATAATCCAATGATCAGCAACACCAAACCGCCAAAGACGACAATGTACGTGAGATCCTGGATGCGCACCCCGAGAATATTGCCAAACAAAAAGTGGGTGAGATCAACGGCGTAATTATTGGTGGTGGAGATCAGGGCGATCCCCAGGGCAAACATCCCGGCAAATATGATGCCGATGGCAGTATCTTCCCGAATGCGCGTATTGCGGGAAATCACCCCAATTCCCAGAGCGCTAAGAACGGCAGTGCCCAACGCCCACCAGAACAAGGATGGATTTGCGCCTCCGCCGGCCAAATAACCCACCGCCATTCCAGGCAGAATGGCATGCGCCAGGGCATCGCCAAAAAAGGCCATGCCGCGCAGCACAATGTAGGTGCCGACCACGGCGCAAACAATCCCCACCAGCACAGCAGCCAGCAAACCGCGCGTCATAAAAGCATATTGCAGGGGTTCAACAATAAATTGGATCATCGTTCAGGATGGGAATGAAAATGGTCGCCGTCATCGCAGCAGGTATCTTCCAGGGCAAGCAGACCATCGCTGGTTTCCAGCAAACGTAATTGACCGCCATAAGCGCGCAATAATGTCTGGGTTTCGAATACTTCTGTCGGCTCTCCCAACCCTAAAATACGCCGGTTAAGCAATAACACCCGATCGAAGCGTTCGGCAGCCAGTTTCAGATCGTGTAAGGCAACCATCAAGGTGACATTTTGTTCCTGTAAACGATCCATGATTTCAAAGATTTCTTCCTGCGAGCGAGTATCCAGGCCGCTCAAAGGTTCATCCAGCAGGATTAACTCCGCTTCCTGGGCCAGCGCCTGGGCGATAAACATGCGTTGTTGCTGACCACCCGAAAGTTCGCTGATTTGTCGATCTGCCAGATCCTCCAGACGCACCACTTTCAGGGCCTCGTAGGCGCGCTCCCAATCCAGACGGCGCGGCCAACGGAACAGGCCAATTTTTCCTGTCCGCCCCATCATCACCACTTCTTTGACCCGGACAGGAAAATTCCAATCCACCTGTGAGCGTTGGGGGACATAGGCAATGCAAATATGCCCATCGGGATCAGCGCCAAAAACCTGCACCTGCCCGCTGGTTTGGCGCGTCACCCCGGAGATAATTTTAAACAGGGTGCTTTTTCCGGCACCGTTTGGACCGACCACCGCCAGACGTTCACCGGTGTGCAACTCGAAAGATATATCCTCCAGTGCAAAGCCGGTTTCATAACGCAGGCTTAGGTTACTGACCTTCAGGATTGGTGTGCCTGTCTGGTGGGCGGAATGATGCCGCCGCACGAGATTTTCCGTTTTTTGTAATTCGTTCAGCAGGGTCATACTTGCTCCTGTAGCTGTTGATAAGCCGGTTAATTCAAGGCATTAACAATCGCCTCGACATTATACCGGATGAAATCAAGGTAAGTAGGCGCCGTACCTTCCGGCCCGGTCAGCGAGCCGGTGTGCAATATCACAACCTGGATGCCAGTATCGGCAGCGATACGCTGGGCGAGAGCGGAGTTGACCGTATCTCCCACGAAAATTGCCGGCACGCCCAGAACGCGGATCGACTGTTCCAGCTCGGCCAACTGGCGGGCGGATGGTTCCGCCAGGGTGCTGGCGCCGGGAATCACCTGGCCTACCTGCCTGAAGCCATAACGCTCCGCAAAATAGGCAAATGTGGTGTGGTCGGTGACCAGTTCGCGGTTTTCAGGCGGTATTTGCTCCACCTGCGAACGGATCCAGGCATCCAATTCATCCAGCTGTTGGCGATAGGCGCGTGCATTTAGGCGGTAAATATCCGCATGTTGCGGGTCGAGAGAAATTAATGCCTTCTCGATATTATCCACCCAAATTGAGACGTTATTGGGGTCCATCCATACGTGTGGATCGAAGTTAAGTCCCTCTTCTGCGGTGTGTTCGGTTTCCCCAGCGGATCCTTCGTCTGCATGGTCATCTTCGCCTTGCAGCGGCGGGATCCCCTCGGATACGATCACCAGGGGAGTCGTGGCAGGTAAATTTTCACGGAGCGTAGCGGCGAAAGGTTCCAGGCCAAGCCCGTTCATGAATACGATTTCCGCCTCTACCAGACGGGCGATATCTTTCGGGGTGGGTTGGTATCCATGCGGATCGCTCCCAACGGGCAACAGGACCGTGATTTGCAGTTGATCGCCGGCGACCTGGGAAAGGACATCTCCGATGAGAGTGGTAGTGGCAATCGCCTGGAGTTGTTCCGCTTCGCTGCGAGTCGCAAGGGAAACCGGCTGGCAACCCACCAGCCAGATTAAAAGTAGATTCCAAAACAGGCGGGCAAAAGTATTCCTGGTAAATGGCATGGGCTGAATCCGCTTTATTGAAAATGGTTATCAACTGTGCGCAATCATACCCTTTTTGAAAATCATTGTCAATAGCAAAGAGCCATTTGCTTAAAAAAATCCCCCGGACCTGTTCGATCCGGGGGGCACAGTCACTTATTTATTTATGGGGTTGGCGTAATGGTCAGGGTCTGTTCCGCCTGTTGCGTGAGGCGGGTGGAAATATTGGGGGTGTTGGTCGGAATGGGTGTGGCAATGTTGACTACAATTTCCAGCACCTGACCGGGGAAGATCTCGTCGTCCTCACCGATGATATCGGCGTTATCCTGGCGAATTCGCTCAACGGTAGAAAGGAAACGGATGGCGATTGATTCGAGGCTATCACCCGGCAGAACTGTATACATTATGCGGGTACCGGGAGGCATATTCTCCGGTAGAGCCGTGGGAGTGGGTGTGCTCGAACCAGGGGGAGGGATCAATAATTCATCCCCGACAAAGATGACACAATCCGAAGTCAACTGATTCATCTGAATCAGAAAGAGCATGTCGACCTGAAATTGCTCGGCGATAGTAAAGCAAGAATCGCCTTCCTGCACCAGATAAATAAAAGGACCTTCTGGTGTATTGGTGATCGTCGGCTCGGGAGTATCCGAAGGCGCCAGGGTTTCGGTGACGGTCGGAGTCAAGGTTATGGTGGGAGTTGATGTTGGCGTGGATGTTTCGGTGGGAGTGGGCGTCTGAGTGGTAAACAGCGCCAACCCGGATATACCCCCGCCAGTGATCCATAACGCCAGCAGCAGAATTCCAACCACCAGCAACGCCACAGCAAGTCCACCCACAATAAATGGCGTTCGTTGCTGGCGCTTACGGTATGAGTCAATCACATTTTGTGCAGAGTCTTTTTCGCTCATTTGATTATCCGCATGGTTGTTCCAGTTTTTAGATGACTGATTGTACCTTATTTTACAGGTCTCTGCCCGCCCCCTGGAATCGGGGA